>NZ_DBNGPQ010000030.1:0-92493 GCF_057122925.1 Umezawaea sp.
CCGCAGCCACCCAGCCACCCAACCACCGACCAAGTCCAGCCGACCATCGGGGCCCAGGCAATCGACCAAGCCCAGGTAACCGACCCAGCCCAGCCAACCGCCGAAACCCCACCGACCGACCAGGCCGGGCCGGGCCGATCGAGCCCGGCTGGCCGACTGACCCGGGCCCAAGTAACCGACCGAATTCAGTCAACCGCCGCAGCCCAGCCAACCAACGGACCCCAGGCAACCGCCGAAACCCGGCGGGGCGACCAGGCCCGGCCGATCGAACCCGGCTAGCCGACCGACCAAGCCTTGGTGATCAACCAAGCCTTGGTGACCCACCGAGTTCAGCCAGCCACCGCCGCCCGACCGCCGCACCCAGCCAACCAGCGACGTCCGGTTCTCCAACGACCGGAAGCATCCGGACCGCACCGCCCCCAGGCAACCAGCGACATCCGAACCGACGCACACGACCCAGGTGATCAGCCTTCACGCGGCCAACGGAATCCAGCGGCTCATCGCTCCAGAAAGCGCCGTGACCAACCGGAGCCGTCGCAGGTTCGGCAGAGCGGTCACCCGCCGTCATCGCCCGACCGCCAACTCGCTCCCCTACCCAGGACCCAACTTGCCCGCTCCTCACACGAAAGCACCCAACCCGCTCCCACGTGTACCGAGCAGACCCTCCCTCACCCCGATCCGAAGCGCCCTCCTCGTTGATCTTGGTTTGTCAAGGCATCTTTCCCGCCTTGACAAACCAAGATCAACGATCGAGACAATCGCGCGAGCGGGGTGAGGGAGACCCACCTGACCAACCCGACACAACACCCCAACCCGGTCCGCCCCGCTCCCGACACCAGCAGCCCAACCCGGCACCGACAACAGCGACTTGAGCCCACCCACCCACAACGGTCACCAACCGCCACACCCACCCAACCCGACTCCGGCACCCGACAACGGCGGCCCAACCCCACCCCGACGACAGCGACTCCAGGCCAACCACCCACCCACACCCGGCACCCACCCACACCCGCCACCGCACTCACACCCGCCACCGCACTCACACCCGCCACCCCGCGGGGTCCTCACCTGTCACCCACACCCGCCACCGCACTCACCCGCCACCGCCACCGCACCCCCACCGCCCCCGCACCGCACCCGCACCCGCACCCGCACCGCACCCGCACCCGCACCCGCACCAACCACGCCTACAACCGCAACCACCCCCACCACCCACCCCCTCACCTCCAACCCCCGGCAAAACCCCCACTTCCCGCGTAGCATTCAGTCCTCGTGCGGTTCATCGAAGGGCATCGCCCCAGCTACGACCTGACCTACGACGACGTCTTCCTGGTACCGGGCCGTTCGGCCGTGGAATCCAGGTTCGGCGTCGACCTCTCCACCTCCGACAACACCGGCGCGACCATCCCGGTGGTCGTGGCGAACATGACCGCCGTGGCGGGCAGGCGCATGGCGGAGACCATGGCCAGGCGCGGCGGCCTCGTGGTCCTCCCCCAGGACGTGGCGCCGGACGTCGTGGCGGGCATCGTCGCGTGGGTGAAGGACCGGCACCCGGTCTGGGACACGCCGCTCGTCCTCAGTCCGGACGACTCCGTGGCCGACGCCCTCAACCTGATCCACAAGCGCGCCCACGGCGCGGTGGTCGTCCTCGACCACGCCGGCAGGCCGGTGGGTGTCGTGGACGAGGCGGCGTGCTCGGGCGTCGACCGCTTCACCCGCCTGTCCGAGGTGGCGGACGAGCACGTCCTCACCCTCCCCCTGGACACCGCACCCCGCGACGTCTTCGACCACCTGAACGGCCGGACCCAGCGGGTGGCCCTCGGTGTGGACGAGAACGGGGTCCTGGCAGGCGTACTCACCGCCCTGGGCGCGCTCCGGGCCGAGGTCTACAAGCCCGCGCTGGACGAGCGGGGTCAGCTGCGGGTCGCGGCGGCGGTCGGCGTGAACGGGGACGTGGGCGCGAAGGCGGCCGAACTGCTCAAGGCGGGCGTGGACACGCTGGTCGTCGACACCGCCCACGGCCACCAGGAGAAGATGCTCACCGCGCTCCAGGCGGTCCGCAGGCACGACCCGGCGGTCCCGGTCGTGGCGGGCAACGTGGTCACCGCCGAAGGTGTCCGCGACCTGGTGGAAGCGGGTGCGGACATCATCAAGGTCGGTGTCGGCCCCGGCGCGATGTGCACCACCCGGATGATGACCGGTGTGGGGAGGCCGCAGTTCTCGGCCGTCGCGGAGTGCGCGGCGGAGGCTCGGAGGCTCGGCAAGCACGTGTGGGCGGACGGCGGCGTGCGGCACCCGCGCGACGTGGCGCTGGCGCTGGCGGCCGGCGCGTCGAGCGTGATGGTCGGCTCGTGGTTCGCGGGGACGTACGAGTCGCCGGGCGACCTGCGCAGCGACGAGTCCGGCAGGCTCTACAAGGAGTCGTTCGGCATGGCGTCGAAGCGGGCCGTCAGCGCGCGCACCCGCACCGACAACGCGTTCGACCGGGCCCGCAAGGGGCTGTTCGAGGAGGGCATCTCGACGTCGCGGATGTGGCTGGACCCGGTTCGGCCCAGCGTCGAGGACCTGTTGGACGCCATCACGTCCGGCGTGCGGTCGTCGTGCACGTACGCGGGCGCGGAGGACCTGGAGGCGTTCCACGAGCGCGCCGTGCTGGGCGTCCAGTCGGCCGCGGGCTTCGCGGAAGGGCGTCCCCTGCCCGGCGGTTGGTAAAAACCGAACAATGTTCAGGTGCTGAAAGAAGAAGTGCGGCCGCGCTTACGCTGTGCGGCGTGGACGAAGCGGTAGAGGTCTCGGACCTCGTGAAGGTCTACAGGTCGGGTCAGAAGCCCGCTGTGGACGGATTGAGTTTCACGGTGCCGCCCGGCGAGGTGTTCGGTCTCCTCGGACCGAACGGTGCGGGCAAGACGACGACCGTCGGCGTGCTCACCACCAGGGTGCGGCTCACCTCGGGTCGCGCCCTGGTGTGCGGTGTGGACGTGAACGCCGACTCGCAGCGCGCACGGCAGCTGCTGGCCGTCGTACCGCAGCGCAACAACCTGGACCGGACGCTGAACGCCCGGCAGAACCTGCTGTTCCACGCGGCCTACCACGGCATCGGGCGGGCCGAGCGGGTGCGGCTGGCCGACGAGATCCTGGCCAAGATGGGCCTGGAGGACCACGCGAAGGCGCTGGTCGACACGCTCTCCGGCGGGCAGGCGCAGCGGCTGATGATCGCGCGGGCGCTGATGCACCGGCCGAGGGTGCTGTTCCTGGACGAGCCGTCGACGGGCCTCGACCCGCAGGCCCGGCTGTTCGTGCACGACCGGGTGGCGGCGCTCCAGCAGGAGGGCGTGACGATCGTGCTGACCACGCACGACATGGACGAGGCCGCGAAGCTGTGCGACCGGGTCGGCATCGTCGACCACGGGAAGCTGCTCGCGCTCGACAGCCCGGAGAAGCTGACGTCGTCGCTGCCCGGCAGCACCACCATCAGCGTCACCACCAACCCGCTCGGGACCGACCCCGCCGTGGTCACGGCCGCGCTGAGCGGTCTCGACGCCGTCGTGCGGGTCGAGGACGTGGCGGGCAGCAGCACGTTCCGCGTCTACGCCGACGCGACCGCCGCCGTCGCGCTGCCGCTCGTGCTGCGCACGCTGGAGGAGCTGGGCGTCGAGGTCAGCGACCTCGCGATCGGCAAACCGAGCCTCGAAGACGTGTTCATCCAGATGACGGGCAGGGAACTCCGATGAGCGCGACCCCGGCGTCGGTCTCGATCCGCACGTTCCGCGCGATCCTGTGGCGCGACGTGTTCGTCACCGGCAGCGAGATGCCCAGCTTCCTCGCGCAGGTGCTGATCCAGCCGTTCTTCATCCTCTTCATCTTCGGCAAGGTCCTCGGCGACATCGGGTTCGTGCAGGGCGACTTCGCCGCCGTGCTGCTGCCCGGCATCGTCGCCATGAACGGCTTCCTCGGCGCGCTCCAGAACACGACGCTGCCGCTGGTGCTGGACTTCTCGTGGACCCGCGAGATCGAGGACCGGCTGCTCGCGCCCATCCCGATCCCGCTGGTCGCGGTCGAGAAGATGGTGTTCGGCGGGCTGCGCGGCCTCCTCGCCGCGATCCTGATGGTGCCGATCGGGTTCCTGCTGCTCGACGTCACGTGGCCGGTGGCCGGGCTGCCGATGGCGTTCCTGGTGATCTGCCTCGGCTCGCTCGCGGGCGCCGCGGTCGGCATGGTCATCGGCACGTCCGTCCCGCCGCGCCGGATCAACATCATGTTCGCGGTCATCCTCACGCCGCTGCTGTTCACCGGCTCCTCGCAGTTCCCGTGGCAGGCGCTGGACCAGACCCGCTGGTTCCAGGTGGTGTGCGCGCTGAACCCGCTCACCTACGTCAGCGAGGGCATGAGGGCCGTGCTGGCGCCCGACGTGCCGCACATCCCCCTCGGCGTGTGCCTGCTGGTGATCGTGGCGTCCATCGTCGGCTTCGGCGCGCTCGGCATGAAGGGTTTTATGCGTCGCGCATTGGACTAAAAAGGGGGCAAAAGTCCTCGTTCATTTCACGGCACTCCGGGTATATATTGAGCCCTCATCGGGGAACAACACGTGCCACACGGGGGTGTCATCGTGCTCGAAGTCGAACTCGACATCTTATCCGGAATGCCCAATCCCACCTGGATCCTTTCCGAAGCCCACGAACGCGAACTGCTCGAACGCGTCGCGGCCGACCCCTCCCAACTCTCACCCGCCGCCACGGCCGACGAGCAGTTCAGCCTCGGCTACCGCGGCCTGATCATCCGCACGGTCAAGACCGACGGCGACGAGCGGTCGCTGTCGCTGCCCCAGGAGTTCCGCGTGGGCAGCAAGCCCGCGACAGAGCCCGCCGCCCAGTGGCTCCTCGGCACCGCGGAGAGCTACCGCGACAGCGGCGTGACCGACGTGCTCCAGGAGGCCGCGACGCAGGGGATCGCGCGGGTCGACAGCAGGACGGTCGACCCGACCCAGCCCGCGACCGGGTTCGGCGGCCGCGAGAAGCAGGACGACGAGGAGAACCCGGACAGTCCCGAGGGGGGCGGCGAAGGGTCCTCCACCAGGGGCGCGACCTGGTGGGCCTGCGGATCGAACTACTTCAGCGCCAACGCCGACCTGTTCAACCAGCCGGAGAACGTGACGCGCAACAACTGCTACTGCTTCGCCAGCAACCACCTGGCGGGCGTGCGCTACGCGCTGCCCGGCAGGCGTGGCGGGCGGCCCGCGACGTCCATCACGTGCGGCGGCTGCACCGACGGGCTGCGGGCGGACGGGTGGCAGGACGGCTGCCAGACGAACACGCTGACGATCGCGATGGTGATCTGGCCCAACGTCGACTACCACTTCTACCGCCTGGTGACCGGCGGCCCGAACTGGTGGTGGGGCCACAAGCCGGGCGGCACCCCGGCGAAGTACACCGACGACTGCGGTCACGCGATCTACCAGGAGAACGGCACGGGATACGCGCCGAACAACATCTGCCGCGGCAACTACACCAATTTTTGCGGGTACTTCTACCAGAACAACAGCACCGCGTTAGTGGCATAGGAGAATTCAATCGACACACGCCGATTCATGGCAGGAACACTTCTCGTGCTCCTCGCCTCGGCTTGCGCTTCGACACCGTCCGGGGAGGGCAGGACCGTGCCTGAGAAAACCGAGGTCGAACTCGACGTCTTCTCCGGCAGGCCCAACCCGACGTGGTCGCTGCCGGACGCGCAGGCGTCCACCTTCCGGGAGAGGGTGGACGGCCTCCCGGCGGCGACCTCGGGGCAGGTGGCGAACAACCTGGGCTACCGGGGCTTCATCGTGCGAGCGGGCGACGAGGTCGTCCTCGTGCAGAAGGGGGTCGTGCAGAAGACCAGGGGCGAGACGACCGAGTACGCCGCGGACCCGAACCGGGACCTCGAGCGGTGGCTGCTCGAATCGGGCAAACCCACCCTGGAACCCGAGGTCCTCACCTCGGTGGAACGCGAGCTGGGCGGCTGACGATCGGCCGAACGCGGAGGAGGGGGCGCCCACCGGTGCGGACGCCCCCTCCTCCGTCACGCCACTAGCTCGAGTAGTCCTCCAACATCTCGGTGACCAGCGCGGCGATCGGCGACCGCTCGGACCGGGTCAGCGTGACGTGGGCGAACAGCGGGTGCCCCTTGAGCTTCTCGATCACGGCGGCCACGCCGTCGTGCCTGCCGACGCGCAGGTTGTCGCGCTGCGCCACGTCGTGGGTGAGGACCACCCGCGAGTTCGTGCCCAGCCTCGACAGCACGGTCAGCAGGACGTTGCGCTCCAACGACTGCGCCTCGTCGACGATCACGTACGAGTCGTGCAGCGACCGGCCGCGGATGTGGGTCAGCGGCAGGACCTCCAGCATCCCGCGGTCCATGACCTCCTCGACCACGTCCTGGCTGACCAGCGCGCCGAGGGTGTCGAACACCGCCTGCGCCCAGGGCTGCATCTTCTCGCTCTCGGAACCGGGCAGGTAGCCCAGGTCCTGACCGCCGACGGCGTAGAGCGGGCGGAACACCACGACCTTGCGGTGGTGCCTGCGCTCCATCACCGCCTCCAGGCCCGCGCACAGCGCGAGTGCCGACTTCCCCGTCCCGGCTCGTCCGCCCAGCGAGACGATGCCGACGTCGGGGTCCAGCAGCAGGTCGAGGGCGATGCGCTGCTCGGCGGACCGGCCGTGCACGCCGAACGCCTCGCGATCACCCCTGACCAGCCTGATCTGCTTGTCCGGCGTGACGCGGGCGAGCGCGCTCGACGACCCCGCGAGCAGGCGCAGGCCGCTGTGGCAGGGCAGTTCCGCCACGTCGGCCAGGTCGTGCAGCGCCGGGTCGATGGTGTTGTCCCGGTAGAGCGCGTCCACGACGGTCTGGTCGACGTCCACGTCCGACATGCCGTTGTAGCCGGACAGGGTGACGTCGTGAGCTCGGTACTCGTCCGCGACGAGGCCGCAGGCCCCCGCCTTGACGCGCAGCGGCATGTCCTTGGTGACCAGGGTGACGGAACGTCCCTCGGCAGCCAGGTTCAGCGCGCACGCGAGGATGCGGGCGTCGTTGGAGTCGGTGCGGAAACCGGCGGGCAACACCTCCGGATCGGTGTGGTTGAGCTCGACGTGCAGGGTTCCACCGACATCGCCAATCGGCACCGGGGAGTCCAGGCGACCATGCCGCAAACGGAGGTCGTCGAGCAGTCGCAGCGCTTCTCGGGCGAACCAGCCCAGCTCGGGGTGGTTCCGCTTCCCCTCCAGCTCGCTGATCACCACGAGCGGGAGCACGACCTCGTGCTCCGCGAACCTCGTGGTCGCCATCGGGTCGGAGAGGAGGACGGACGTGTCCACCACGAACGTGCGGGTGGTGGGTGCGTCGCTGTCCGGAGAAGTAGTGCGCGGTGAGCCTGAGGAACGGCTCGCGGGTCGTCGTGCGTTCACGGCAACTCCCTCACGAACGCGGCACCCGCGTCCGTTCCTCGCTGGGCCAGGCACCAACCCCGATCGATCGACCGCCTACCTTCAGGCGAGCCGACCGCGAGAGCCGGGTGCCGGCCCCCTCGCGCCAGTTGCCACGATCAGGGCCTCCCTGCGCGGTCCGCAGTGGTCGCGTCCCGCCAGTTCGAAAGTTACCTTCGAAAGTGCTCCCTGTGCAGGGAGCCACACAGGTGATTCGTGAATTCCTCTTCTGCTCGCCGAACGGTCATCCGCCGCCGCAGTGGGTCATCAGGCGGCCGAAACGGACTCCACTTGGCCCAGCAGATGTGGCGTTCGCGCAGCTCAGGGCACGTTCTGTCACATCAGCCCCATGATCACGCGGAGTCACGGGGCAGCCAGGACACCCCTGTCTCGACTTCTTCCCGCAACATCTCCGGCACCAGAGGTTCATCGAGGACGGTCAGGTATCTGTCCGCAAGCGACACGCCCGGCGCCCTGGCGTCCAGGTACGCCCTGACGAGCCGCACCCCTTCGACGTAGGTGGTCGTGTACGCGCGCCACAGCGGGTCGGCCAGGAAGCGCACCATCTGCCGCGCCCTGCGCTCCGGGACGAGCAGCCAGCGGCACAGGTAGGCGATCACGTCGGCCTGGTCGGCGCGCTGGTCGTGCAGCATCAGGGCGGCGTCCTGCCGGACCGCGGCGAGCCCGGACGTGGCCGCCTCGACGCGTTCCGCCAGCGGGCCCTCCATCCGCAGGCCGAGGTCGCGCATGATCTCCTCGGTCCACGCCCCCCAGCCGTGGCCGACGAGCGCGTGCAGGCCGAGGTCGGCCATGCCCTCGGCCATCAGGCACTGGGGGGTGTTGATCAGGAAGATCGACTGCTCGGCGAAGCCCCGGCGGCCGACCAGGCCGACGTCCTTGCGGCAGTGCTCGGTGTGGTGGCCGGGGTAGGACTCGTGCGCGACCAGGTGCGGCAGGTTCGACATGCGGTGCCCGAGGTCGGCGTTGATCGCCACGACGGACCTGAGTCCGCCCAGGTAGTAGTTGAAGCCGCTCCACGGCTTGTCGCGCACGATCCGGTACTCGACGACCTCGCCGTCCGGGAGGCCGAAGCGCTCGCGGGCCAGGTCGCGCAGGGCGCTGGACAGGGCGTGCACGGCGCCGTCCAGCCGCTTGAGCGGCACCTCGTCGAGGGAGCGGAACTCCGCGAGCCGGTAGGCCAGGCTGCCCGGCCCCGGCAGCAGGTCGTCCAGTTGGGCGTGGGCGGCGCGGTAGGTGTCCTCGTTGCCCGGCCGGATCCGCACCTGGAAGTAGGCGGCCACCTCGTCGACGTAGCCGATGCGGACCCCCGCGAGCTTCCGCGCGGTGCACTCCAGCGCGACCAGGTGCGCGTCGAGGAACCGGCGACGCGGCTCGGCCAGTTCGCTGCCGACCAGTTCACGGCGCAGCAGGCCCGCGCGGGCGGCCAGCGCGGTCGGGTGCGGCCTCGGTTCGTCGTCCACCTGGCGACGCAGCCCCTGGTCCCCGGTGAAGGAGTCCACGAGGCCCGGCGACAGGCGGCCGAGTCTCAGCCCGAGCACCTGGTACTCGCGCACCAGCTGGTTGACGTCCATGAGCAGGGGAGCCTAGGAGGACCAGCGCGAACAGGACAATCCGCCGGGCCGAGGACCGGGGCGGGCCGACCGGTTCAGCGGGGCGGTGCGGCGCACCGCGCCTGGCCGGGACAGCTGCGGATCAGGGAGACCTTGGGCGGCCTGGTGATCAGCGACGGAGCGGAGGCGGCCCCCGAGGGCCACTGGATCGAGACGGCGATCGACGACGTGTTGTTGCCGTAGTCCTTCTCGACCAGCCTGCGGTCGTCGTTGACGGTGTTGACCACGTCGTAGACGCCCGAGGGCACGGCGGTGATGTCGAGCCACTGGAAGTCGACGTCCAGGCGGTAGTCGTCGCCGCTGCCGACCGAGATCCCCTCGACGACGTCCAGGGCGTCGACCTCGTGGTGCTTGCACATGTTGCCGCGCAGGAAGGTGGCCAGCTTCGCCGTCGGACTGGTGGTCCCGGTCGGCGTGCCGGGCAGGCTGCCCGCGTCGTGCGTCCGGTAGCGGTCGCCCAGGCAGAACCCGTTCTTGCGGTCCGCGACGAGGACGTCACCGGCGGGGTTGCGGAGCTGGAAGCGCTCGAAGTCCATCAGGTGCCAGTGCTGGTGGGACCGGGCGGGCTCGTAGTACATCGAGTTCGTGGTGGCGTGCTGGGCCGCGGCGAAGGAGTCCGGCAGGACGTCCGAGCCCCTGGTCTGGAACGCCTGGCGCACGGCCATGGTGGGCTGCTCGGTGTCGTCGCGGTGGCCGAAGATCAGCAGCGGGCCGTCGCCGACGTTGTCCTCGGAGCTGGTGAAGCGGAGCCGCACGGCCTGGGCCGGGCCGAAGCTCGCGCACGAACCGCTCGGGTTGGACGCGTCCAGGACCATGCACACGTCCCAGTCGCGGCACGTGCTCGGGTCGCCGCTGAAACCGCCGGGGCACCCCACGGGCGCCTGGCGCAGGTCCGGCAGCAGACGGCTGTCGTCCGCGCGCGCGGCGGGTGTCGTGATCAGCGCCGCGAACGCCAACGCGGCGACGACGACCCTCTTGGGCTTGCTGTCCGACAGCATCCGCGCTCCGCTTCCTCGACTGGTGTGACGACGTGGGCCGCGGCGCGCCACACCGCAGCGGGACCAGCGCCCGTCGTGGGTGACGTCCTTCGGTTGCCGCGGAAGGACTTCCACCGGGGTGGCCCGACTCCCGGTCTCGCCGGGAGGATCACGCCCGGTCCGGCGGCGCCCCGGACGCGCCGGGTGCCGCACCGCCGTTGGCCGACCCGTGCGTGGTCGGCGAACGGCCTTCACGCCGTCGACCGGCGTGGACGTTCCGCCCCCCGCAGAGCTGTGGTGCGGGACCCGGACGATCGGGCCCCGCACCACGGCTTGGCAAGCGCTGCAAGAGAGTCAGATCCGAGGCCGCCGGGGGGATGGCGACTGCTCAGTCTGCGATCAGTTGCTCTGGCCGGTGCCACCGGTGATGACGCCACCGGTGCTGCAGATGTCGGGCGAGACGCTCTCGGCCTCGTTGGAGCCAGGGGAGAGGACCGGCACGTCGAGGCCGTTCGCGACGTCCTCGATCGGCACCTGCACGCCGAGCACGTTGATGTTGTTGTCGCAGATGCCTGCGACGGCGTTCACGTTCTCCAGCACCTGGGTGTTGTTCAGGTTGACCAGGCCCACCTGGGCGAAGTCACTCTGGTCGACGCTGTGGCCGTTGCCCACGATGTCGTCGTGGTGCTCCTCGGCCGGGACGCCGGTCGTGGCGTTGGCCATTCCACCGAGCATGACCATGCCAGCCGCAGTGGCGGCAACAACGGAAGCCATCTTCTTGAGCACTGGATAAATCCTTAAGTGGTTGGTTCGCTAACGAATAAATCACTGAGGCCCACGACTAACCCGCTGGCCGCCATGACTCGTGGGAAACGGCTGTCGGGGACAAGGCCGTGATGGCGAACGTACAGGGCCCATGGTCCACTTTCCACCCCATGACCCCGATCGTGTACCACCTAATCGAGTGAAGGCAGGCGAGAACGGGAACAAGATCGAGACCAGCGCCACAGACGGCAGATCGGCGGCTCGCTCGAATTTGACATCAGAACTGGAAAGCACTGTTCGTCCGGCCACGACCTTCGCTTTCCAGCGAATCGGAACACGGTTGTGAGGAATCGTCACAGCGATTCCGGAGCCGGCCGCGCGGTCGTTCCCCGAAACGCGGGGCCCGCGGTGGTCCACCGCGGGCCCCGCGACCGGATCAGGCGTTCTTGCGGGTCCGGAACATCAGCATCAGCGTGCTGCCGCCCAGGAGCAGCAGCAGGCCCACGAGGGCCAGCCAGCCACCGGGCGCACCCGTGTGGGCCAGGCGGTCCGGCCCAGCGGCGACCCGGTCACCCGAGCCCCCGTGCCAGCGACCGCCCTGGTGGGTGGTGGAGGTGACGTGGGTCGGGGTGGTGGAGGTGCTGCTCGACGAGCTGTCGGTGACCACGCTCGGGGTCGTCGTGCTCGACGTGGTGCTGCTCGTCGTCCCCGACGTGGTGGTCGTCGTCGAGGTCGGCGTGGTGGTGGTCGTGCTGGGCGTGGTCGTGGTGGTGCTGGGGGTGGTGGTGGTCGTGCTCGGCGTGGTGGTGGTCGTGCTCGACGACGTCGTCGTGCTGGTGGTCGTGGTCGTGGTGCTCGGCGACGTGGTCGTCGTCTCGCACTGCGGTTCCCCGTGCTCCAGCGGCGAGTGGCCGGGCGGGCACTCCGGGGTCGTGGTCTCGCCGTGCTCCCAGTTCGAGTGCGGGGGCGGCGTGTGGACCGGGGGGTTGGGGTACCAGTCGCCGGTACCGCACTCCGGGTGCCAGGAGGGCTGCGAGTCGCAGTGCTCGACCCCTCGCTCGGTGGCCGGGGGTTGCGGCTGACCGCCGGACGACTCCGCGAACCCGGTGGTGGACCCGACGACGACGATCGCCAGAACGGCACTCGTCAGTTGAACAAACCTGAGCATTGTACGCAGTTTCCCAGCAGGCATGAGATTAGAATGGCAATTGAACCCGTTCGTCGCAGTCATTTACCGGCAAAGCCACCGATTCGAGTGTAAAACTCGTTCCAGAGAGTGACACTCGGTTGAGTCGCTTTGCCAACCGGTGCCGCTGGACGAGCGGCTCACGCGGTACCGCCGACGCGGGAAATCAGGACGAACGACCAGCCGCGGCGGGCAGTTCGGGACACCATCACCGAACTCGCACGCGGGGAATGGGCTTCGGGGACCTGTCAGCGCAGGTCAGAGCACCTGGAGAAACGGCGAAGCGGTGGTGCGGAACTCCTCGGATCGAGGAACGCACCACCGCTTCAAGGCCACATCAAGAACCTACGGCCACATCAGCGTCGGCCTCCGAATGAGGCCGCCTGAATGACGGTCAGTTGTTCTGACCGGTCCCACCGTCGATGATGCCACCGCTGGCGCACACGTCGGGGGACGCGCTGACGGCTTCGCTCTCGCCCGGCGAGAGGATCGGCACGTTGAGACCGTTGGCGACATCCTCGACCGGCACCTGGACGCCGAGCACGTTGATGTTGTTGTCGCAGGCGCCCACAACGGCGTTGACGTTGTGCAGCACGTCGGTGTTGTTCAGGTTGAGCAGTCCGACCTGACCGAACTGGCCGTGGTCGACGCTGTCCACGTTGCCCACAACGGGGGCCGCGGAAGCCGCGCCACCGAGCGCCATCAGACCTGCTGCGGTGGCAAGGGCCACCGTACCGAACTTCTTCAACACGGAGAACTCCCCAAAAAGAAATCTAGATACCGACCCAAAGGGCAATCGCTTGAGTAGAACCCCAACTTAGGAGCACCCAACGAAACTCGAACGAAAACCCAGAACTCAGGCCGTCCAAGGAAACGAACCGCACTAACTAACAGCGATACGATTGCCGTGGGACGAACATACATGCCCCCCAAGGACAAATCCACTCGGCAACACCATCGTGTGCGACCTACTCGCACAGTGAGTATTCGGCCACCTATTCGGGTGACCCAGGAGTGCCATAACGGCTGACGCAGTTATGTTTCGTAGCAGAATTGGCGGTTTCTTGAGTGGACCTGTTACCCGAACGCGACGAACGCTCCGGCAACCGGGCGTCGTCGTTGGCCGCCAGTACACGGCGGAGCGGGTTCCGGGCGTCTCGCCCACCGCGATCACCGCCGAAGGCGCGCGAACCGGTGGCGTCCGGGAGCACGGCGGACGCGGATCCGTTGTGGGACTTGGTGATCCGACCGGAACCGGGGAACCGGGCCAGCGGGCACCGGTGCCCGCTGGGAAGTCGTTCGCCGACCTGCCCCGCAGCGGGGGCGGGTCCGCCCGGTCCAGCGGGACCGGGGGCACGGCCCCGGCCCGGCGAGGGGCGGCCGCGCCTTCGCCTCGCGGAACCGGTCGCCGCCCGACCCGACCGCGGCCCTGCCGCTGGGCGCGCACGCGAACGGGGTGGCCGGGCGCGACGTGATCGTCGAGCGCCCTGCCACCCCGCGGGTCCGGTGCGGACCGCACGCCGGTGCCCGTCCGGGACACCGCCGCGCGGTCCGCGGGGTCAGCCGTCCGAACCGGCGGCCGCCACACCCGTGGACGTGGCGCCGTCGGGACCGGCCGTGTCCTGGCCCTGGACGTACGTGACCTCGCCGTCCTCTCCGACCGTCGCGTACAGCCACTCGCTGCTCACCCCGTCCGGACCCGCGACCGAGTGGAACTCGACGAGCGCGCCGCCCGCACCGGGGAAGCCGCCGTAGTAGTCGTGGTGGTGGCCCGCGGCCTCCACGATGTCCAGCGAGGCGCCGTCGGGACCCGCCGAAGCGTCGTACGCCTCGTAGGCGTCGGCCAGGGCGACACCGCTGGTGCCGAGGGCGAGGGGTGCGGCGAGCGCGCAGGCCGCGACGACACGACGGAGGGAGATCTTCACAACGACTCCTTGGATCTGCTGAGCGATGAGCGTTCTTCTTGTGCGACAAGGACATCCGGGCGGTGGGCGAACCGGCCGCCGCGTCGTCCCCCTTTGTCATGCTGCCGGTGCGCGCGGTGCCCGCACAGCGAACCGCCGTGACGCAGCTCACCCGAGAAGTCCGGCCGAAGCCCTCAAGTCGAACGAATCCCCCTCTGCCGCAGGAAGATCGTCCGCGGGGTGCGCGACGGCCGCCGGGCCGAGTTCACCTGTACGCATGACCCCGAACGAAGACGAATCCCGTTCACGACTCCGGTGGTGCGGTGGACAGGGTGTCCGACCGCCGTCGGCTCCGCGCGCGAGGGCGGGCCCGCGGTCCGGGTTCGCCCACCCCGGTCCCCCGCCGCCCAATTCCTGATTCCACTGCGCGAAAATCACCCCTTGATCACATTGCTTCACATCGGCAAGTAACGAGGCAACCGGCCGATCCCGCACACGCTCACCAGCACCAACCACTCGGCGCGACCCCCACACAGGTGACGTTTATCCACACCGTCACGCACAGTGCAGCAAAAACGAAAGACACGGGACAAAACCGACTTCGGAATACGTGGATCACACGATGTGGTGACCGGGGAAGCAATTCAGCTCGGGGCGGGTACCTTTCGAAATGTAGTTCTCGTACTCAACCTTGGAGGTTGTCCCACGATGCGCAGGATCAATCGCATGATCGTTGCGGGTGCCCTGTCCATTCCTCTCGCCCTGGCGGCGGGCGGCATCGCTTCCGCCGACACACTGGACACGGTCCGAGACGCGGAGTACTACGAGTCCACGAGCACGGTCGGTCCCGACGGCGCGTCGTCCCACGTGGTCTACAGCAGCGTGGACGACGACTGGGGCTGGGACGGCCACCACCACCACTACGGCTGGCACCACCACGGCCTGCTCACGGGCCTGCTCGGCGGCCTGATCTAGCACCCGAGCAGCGATCGCGCCGCTCCGACGCGTCCGGCCACCACCCGGTGGTCCACCGACGCGCCAGGGCCGCGGTCTACCTGGCGGTACACGGAGCCGATGAGGCCCCTGGAGCTTCAACCTCCAGGGGCCTCATCGGCTCTCACGCTACCAGTCCCGATTCATTCCCCGTTCCGGGGTGGTGGCGAAACATCTTCGAATTGAACCGACCACTCCGATCACGCCCATTGCCGACGTGAACCGGAAGAATCCGAAGCGCACGGGAAAGCCACCGCCTCACTCGGAAGAAGGCAGGCGCCCGAATCGCAGGCGAACTCCGGATGAGGAAATCGCGATTCGTCGTGCGGGGTGGCGCCACGTCCAGTAAAAGCGACCACCAGCCGAACGAGGGGCGTCCCGCTCCGAGCGGACCACCCCTCGTTCACGGTGCGGGAAGCGTCAGGAGCCGAACCGGCGGTGGCGGATCGCGTAGTCGCGCAGGGCCCGCAGGAAGTCCGTGCGGCGGAACGCGGGCCAGTAGGCCTCGCAGAACCAGAACTCCGAGTGCGCCGACTGCCACAGCATGAAGCCGGACAGCCGCTGCTCCCCCGACGTCCTGATGAGCAGGTCGGGGTCGGGCTGGCCGGAGGTGTAGAGGTGCTCGGCGATGTGGTCGACGTCCAGGACCTCGGCCAGCTCCTCGATCGTGCCGCCGGTCTCCACGTGCTGCTGGAGCAGCTTGCGGACCGCGTCCGCGATCTCCTGCCTGCCGCCGTAGCCGACCGCGACGTTGACCTCCAGGCCCGTGCGGCCCGTCGTGCGCAGGGCCGCGGCGGACAGCCGGGCCGCGGTCTCCGTGGGCAGCATGTCCAGCGCGCCGACGTGCCTGACCCGCCACGGATTGCCCGGTTCGGCCAGTTCGTCCACGATGTCCGCGATGATGTCGAGCAGCGGACCCAGTTCCTCGATGGGACGGTCCAGGTTGTCCGTCGACAAGAGCCAGAGCGTCACGACCTCGACGTTGGCGTCGGTGCACCACCCGAGCAGGTCGAGGATCTTGCGCGCGCCGACCCGGTGGCCGTGGACGACGTCGGTGAACCCGGCTTCCTTGGCCCAGCGCCGGTTCCCGTCCAGCACGACACCCACGTGGCGCGGACGCTGCTTGTCGACGAGCCACTTGTTCAACCGGTACTCGTAGACGCGGGACATCACGTCCCGGACTTGCTTGAGGAGCCCCACGACCAGAGAGCCTACGCCGCGTGAGCCGGGTCACGAGCGGGCGAGGGAGGCGTGAAGTTCACCGCACGACCACTGCGACACAACCTACGGTGCCGTAACCTCAAATGTGTGACCTCAACGACGCCCGCCCGCCAGCCTGTTCCGGCGCTGCGGCCCCGGATGCGCGGGTGGCTGCACGTCTGGTCCTTCTACATCTCCCTCGCCACGGGAGCCACGCTCATCGCCCTCGCCGCCTCGACGGTGTCGGCGAAGGCGGCCCTGGCCACCTCCATCTACGGCGCGACCGTCCTCGGCCTGTTCGGCATCAGCGCCATCTACCACCGCGTCGACTGGGTGAGCGTCCGCGCCCGCACGTGGATGAAGCGCCTCGACCACTCGATGATCTTCGTGTTCATCGCGGGCACCTACACGCCGTTCGCCCTGCTCGCGATGCCCCCGAACACCGGGAACGTCGTGCTGGCCGTGGTCTGGATCGGTGCCGTCAGCGGCGTCGTCCTCAAGCTGGCCTGGCCGCACGCGCCCAAGTGGGTCGGTGTCCCGATGTACATCGCCCTCGGCTGGGTCGCCGTGTTCGTGCTGCCGGACATCATGCACAACGCGGGCGTCGCCGCCCTCGTCCTCGTGATCGTCGGCGGCCTGCTCTACACCGTGGGCGGCGTGTTCTACGGAATCCGCTGGCCCAACCCCTGGCCAGGCGTTTTCGGCTTCCACGAGGTGTTCCACGCGGCCACCGTCGTAGCCGCCCTCTGCCACTACATCGCCATCTGGTTCGCGATCTACTCAGGCTGACGTCAGGGGCCTGGAGACGCTTGATTTCCAAGGTCAGGCCGTCTCCAGGCCGCCGCTCCTGCGCTTTCCCCGGCCTGAACAGGCGATCGGTGGCCCTGCGGCTCTTGTCGTGGCTGGACGGCATCGGGTGCCGAAGCCCGTGCATCCCGTCTTCCTGCTCGCGGTACTCCAGGCCGGCCGTCTCGAACGCCGGACGCTCGTGGTGAACGTCTGCCGCCTGCACGCCCCCTCCGTCGTGAGGACCAGGCGGGAGTGCGTGCCCTGACCCGCCACCGCTGGCCGCAGGGATCAGCTTCGCACCGGGGTGGTGCCCTGGGACTGGTTGATCTTCGCCAGGCCGTCCACAGGCCGTGGGACGTCAGGAGGCGGCGAGAATCAGCGAGAACTAACGAGTGCTGTTTTCGCTGGTCGAAGCTTCGAACGACCGAAGCCGGGCGCGAGCCGCGAACGAGGCGTCAGGACATCGCCACCTGGTTCGCGATCTGCTCCTGACCTGGTCGGGCCAGGCCTTCGAGGGGACGCCGAGTTCGCAGCTCGGGCGACCGGTCTCGACACGACCCCCGCCGCTGACCGGCCCCCAGACCGGTCAGCGGCGTTCCCCATCCCCCTGGCCCCACGCACCGAGTGTGGACCAGAACGCCCCGTCAGCGGAGCACTACTTGGGGAATGCTTGAGGTTTGGACAGTGGCGTTCACACTGGTGAGCGCCACTTTCAGGTTGACTTGTCAGCCCAGATCCGGACCTTGGGCCCGGAGGTCGTCCACCTTCGACATCGCGTCGCGCAGCTCGCCCAGCCACGTGTCGGCGTGCTCGCCGACCAGGCGCACGGCCCAGGCCAGCGCCTCCGAGCGCGACCTCGCCACGCCCGCGGCGACGAGCGTGTCGAGCACCTTGCGCTCCGGCTGCCTGAGCCTGGTCATGACCGGCACGGACAGCGTGGTGAACAGCTCCTCGGTGCCGCCCAGCCTGGCGCCCCAGGCGACCTTGCGGCCGTAGCGGTGCTCGGCCTGCCTGGCGATCTCGATGCGCTCGTCCCTGGTCTGCTCGCGGTACCGGCTGATCCGGCCCGACTCGGCGGCGGAGCGCTCCGCGTCGTCGGCGAACTCGCCCTCCAGGTCGGGCAGGGTGCCGACGACGAGGATCTCCTCGCGGTCGACGACGACGTCCGGCGCGCCGGTGAACCAGCCGTCGGGCAGCCGCCCGGTGAACCACGCGGCGGCGTCGTCCGCCGACGGCAGGTCGGCCTGCTGCCACCCGCCCCTGCCCCGTCCGGGGCCCCATCCGCGTCCCATGTCGACCCCTCTCGTAACGTCGATTACTTGATTACAACGCTACGCCTGCAACGGTGGAAGTCGAGGGCGTTCGCTATCGGCGGAGGGCCTCCACCAGGTCGTCCACCGAGGTCACCGGCCGGTCGCACACGTAGCCGCGGCACACGTACGCGGCGGGACCGCCGTCGACCAGCGGGCGGTCGGCCAGCAGCGGGACCGAGTCCGGGTCGCCCGCGACGACCACGCCCCCGCCGTGGATCCCGACGCGGGCGGCGGACACGAGGTCGGGGGACGTGCCGACGAGGGCGACCTGGACCGGGCCCGCGTGCAGGGCTTCGGCGACGGCGAGCCAGTGGCCCGCGAACCTCGGCGCCCTGGCGGCGAGCAGGCCCGCCCGCGCGACGGCGTGCTCCGCGGCCGTGCGGTAGAGGCCGGCGCGCTCCGGACCCAGCGCCGACGCGGTCAGCAGCGCGGCGGCCAGGGAGGACGCGCCCGACGGGCTGGCGTTGTCGGTCGGGTCGGACGGACGGCGGACCAGCGCCTCGGCGTCGTCGGCGGTGTCGTAGAACGCGCCCGGCGCCTCCAGGTCGGAGAAGTGCACGAGCGCCTTGTCGAGCAGGCCGCACGCGGCGTCCAGCCAGCGCGCGTCGGCGGTGACCTGGTGCAGCACCAGCAGACCGTCGGCCAGGCAGCCGTAGTCCTCCAGCACGCCCGCCGCGGTGCCCGCCACGCCGTCGCGGGACGTCCGCAGCAGCCTGCCGTCGACCACGTGCACGGCCAGCAGGAGGTCGGCGGCCCGCGCGGCCGCCTCGACCCAGCGGGGTTCGCCGACCAGGGCGCCCGCCTCGGCCAGCGCCGAGACGGCCAACCCGTTCCACGCCGTCACGACCTTGTCGTCGCGGCCCGGCTGCGCGCGCCTCGCACGGGCCTCCGACAGGGCCGAGCGGACGCGGTCCCACCGCTCGCCGCTGACGGGTTCGGCCAGGCGCAGGGTGGACGTGCCGTGCTCGAAGGTGCCCTCCGGGGTGACGCCGAAGACCTCCGCCGCCCACTCGCCGTCCTCGCGGCCCAGCACCTCGACCAGCTGCGCGGGCGTCCAGACGTAGGTGAGGCCCTCCTCGCCGTCGGTGTCGGCGTCCAGCGACGCGGCGAACGCGCCCTGCGGGGTGGTCAGGTCGCGCAGCAGGAACTCGGCGGTGTCGCGGACGACCTCGCGGTAGCGCGGGTTGTCGTCGCGGCGGCTGAGGTGGGTGTACGCGCGGAGCAGCAAACCGTTGTCGTACAGCATCTTCTCGAAGTGCGGCACCACCCAGGAGGCGTCGACCGAGTACCGCGCGAAGCCGCCCGCCAACTGGTCGTACAGGCCGCCCGCGACCATCGCGTCGCAGGTGGCGCGGGCCATCGACAGCGCCTGGATCGAGCCGGTGCGCTCGTGGTGGCGCAGCAGGAACTCGACCACCATGGACGGCGGGAACTTCGGCGCGCCGCCGAACCCGCCGCGCTTGCGGTCGTACTCGCCCAGCAGCGACACCACCGCGCCGGACAGCACCTCCTCGTCCACTGTGGACGACTGGAGCGGACCGCCCCGCTGCGCCAGCTCCGCGGCGATGCCCGCCGCCGACTCGCGCACCTCGTCGCCCTGCGTGGTCCACGCCGACGCGATCGACTCCAGCACCTGGCGGAACGACGGCGACCCCGGCCGCGGCCGCGGCGGGTAGTAGGTGCCCGCGTAGAACGGTTCCGCGGCGGGCGTGAGGAAGCACGTCATCGGCCAGCCCCCGTGGCCGGTCATGGCCTGCGTGACCTCCATGTAGACCGCGTCCACGTCCGGCCGCTCCTCGCGGTCCACCTTGACGTTCACGAAGTGCTCGTTCATGTACGCGGCCGTGGCCTCGTCCTCGAACGACTCGTGCGCCATCACGTGGCACCAGTGGCAGGCCGCGTAGCCGACCGACAGGAGCACCGGCACGTCCCGCCGCACCGCCTCCTCGAACGCCTCCGGCCCCCACGGCTGCCAGTGGACCGGGTTGTCGGCGTGCTGGAGGAGGTACGGGCTGGTGGAAGACGCGAGCCGGTTCGTCATGCCGTCCACAGTAATTCGCCCGCGCCACCAGCGTCGTTCAGTCAGACTCCCCTGGTGCTCCTGACCATGACGACCACGCACCGGCCCGCGACCGACCTCGGTTTCCTCCTGCACAAGCACCCTGGCAAGGCCCAGTCCTTCCCCGCCGCGTCCGGCACCGCGCACGTGTTCTACCCGCGCGCGTCGGAGGCCGAGTGCACGGCGGCGCTGCTGCTGGAGGTCGATCCGATCGCGCTGGTGCGCGGGCGGGCGAGCAGCCTCACCCAGTACGTGAACGACCGGCCCTACGCGGCCGGGTCGCTGCTCGCCGTGGCCATGGGGTCCGTCTTCCGCACCGCGATGAACGGGCGGTGCGACGCGCGGCCCGAACTGGCCGCTCGGGCGATCCCGCTCCGCGTCGAGGTGCCCGCGCTGGGCTGCCCGGACGTCGACCTGCTCGGCAGGCTGTTCGGGCCGCTGGGGTGGACCGTCGACGCGGTCCCCGTGCCGCTGGACCCGGCCGTGCCCTCGTGGGGCGACTCGCGGTACGTGGACCTGGCGCTGACCGGTGAGCTGCGGCTGGCCGACGCGGTGAAGCAGCTCTACGTGCTGCTGCCGGTGCTGGACGGGTCGAAGCACTACTGGATCGACCAGGACGAGGTCGACAAGCTGATGCGGGCGGGCGAGGGCTGGCTGGCCGCGCACCCCGAGCGGGAGCTGATCACGCGGCGCTACCTGGGGCGCAGCAGGCCGCTGGTGCGGTCCGCGCTGGAGCGGCTGGCCGAGGCCGACGGCGTGCCGGAGGAGGCGCTGGACAACGCGCTCGACCCGCCGGTGGACGTACCGCTGCCGCTGGCCGTGCGGCGGCGCGAGAGCGTGCTGGCCGCGGTGCGGGCCTGCGGGGCGCGGCGGGTGCTGGACCTCGGGTGCGGCGAGGGCGCGCTGCTGCGGGAGCTGGTGAAGGAGCCCTCGATCACCGAGGTGCTGGGGGTCGACGTGTCGTCGAGGGCGCTCGCCGTCGCCGAGCGGCGGCTGCACCTGGACACCCTGTCGGACCGGGCCCGCGAGCGGATCACGCTGCGGCAGTCGTCGCTGACGTACGCCGACGCGGGGCTGGCGGGGTACGACGCCGCCGTGCTGATGGAGGTCGTCGAGCACCTCGAGGAGGACCGGCTGCCCGCGCTGGAGCACGCCGTCTTCGCGGCCGCCGAGCCCGGCACGGTCATCGTGACCACGCCGAACGTGGAGTACAACGCGCTGTTCGACTCGCTGCCGCCCAACACCTTCCGGCACGCCGACCACAGGTTCGAGTGGACGCGGGCCCAGTTCCGGGAGTGGGGTGACGGGGTGGGCCTGCGGTACGGGTACGCCGTCTCGTACCTCCCCGTCGGGCCGTCGGACCCCGTGCTCGGCTCCCCCACGCAGCTCGCCGTGTTCACGAGGAAGCGGGAGGCCCGATGGAGCTGACCATCCCCGACCTGTCGCTGGTCGTGCTGATCGGCGCGTCCGGCTCGGGCAAGTCCACGTTCGCGGCCAAGCACTTCCGGCCCACTCAGGTGCTGTCGTCCGACTACTTCCGCGGGCTCGTCGCCGACGACGAGAACGACCAGGGCGCGTCCGGCGACGCGTTCGACGTGCTGCACTACGTGGCGGGCAAGCGCCTGGCCGCGGGCCGGGTGACGGTGATCGACGCGACGAACGTCCAGCGGCACGTCCGGGCGCGGCTGGTCGCGCTGGCGCGCGAGCACAACGTGCTGCCGGTCGCCGTCGTGCTGGACCTGCCGGAGGACGTCTGCGTGGCGCGCAACGCCGCCCGGCCGGACCGCGACTTCGGCGCGCGCGTGGTCCGGCGGCACCAGGCCGACCTGCGGAAGTCGTTGCGGCACCTCAGGAAGGAGGGCTTCCGCAAGGTGCACGTGCTGCGCGGCGAGTCCGAGGTGGATTCCGCCTCGTTCACCTACGAGCGGATGCTGAACGACCTGCGGCACGAGACCGGGCCGTTCGACGTGATCGGCGACGTGCACGGCTGCCGCGCCGAACTGGAGGAGCTGCTGGCCCGGCTGGGGTACGCGATCACCCGCGACGCGCTGGGGCGGGCGGTCGACGCCGCGCACCCAGGGGGCAGGCGCGCGGCGTTCGTCGGCGACCTCGTCGACCGCGGCCCGGACACACCGGGTGTGCTGCGGCTGGTGATGGGCATGGTGCGGTCCGGGCACGCGTTCGCGGTGAGCGGCAACCACGAGCACAAGCTGGTGCAGGCGCTGCGCGGGAGGAAGGTGACGGTGGCGCACGGGCTCGCCGAGTCGCTGGCGCAGCTCGCCGGGGAACCGGAGGAGTTCCGCGCCGACGTCGAGTCGTTCTGCCACGACCTCGTGTCGCACTACGTGCTCGACGGGGGCGCGCTGGTGCTGGCGCACGCCGGGCTGCCGGAGAACTTCCACGGCCGCGCGTCCGGACGGGTGCGCAGCTTCGCGCTGTACGGCGACACGACCGGCGAGACCGACGAGTTCGGCCTGCCCGTCCGGTACCCGTGGGCCGACGACTACCGGGGCAGCGCCGTGGTGCTCTACGGCCACACACCGGTGCCGGAGGCGGAGTGGGTCAACCGGACGATGTGCCTGGACACCGGGGTCGTGTTCGGCGGCAAGCTGACCGCGCTGCGCTACCCGGAGGAGGAACTGGTCTCCGTCGCCGCGCACGAGGTCTGGTACGAGCCGGTGCGCCCGCTCGTCGGCACGCCGCCCGCCCGTGACGGGCAGGTGCTCACCCTGACCGACGTCACCGGGAACCGGTCGGTGGAGACCGGGCACCACGGCCGGATCGGCATTCGCGCCGAGCACTCGGCCGCGGCGCTGGAGGTGATGAGCCGGTTCGCGATCGACCCGCGCTGGCTCGCCTACCTGCCGCCGACGATGTCGCCGACCGCGACCTCGGCGCGCCCCGACGTGCTGGAGCACCCGGAGGAGGCGTTCGCCGGGTTCCGGAACGCGGGCGCGGGGCAGGTGCTGTGCGAGGAGAAGCACATGGGCTCGCGGGCCGTCGTGCTGGTGTGCCGCGACCCCGGCGTCGGACCCGCGCGGTTCGGCGTCGAGGGCGGTGGAGCCGTGCACACGCGCACCGGCCGCGCGTTCTTCCCCGAACCGCTGGCGGGCGCGTTCCTGGAGCGCGTGCGGACGGCCGCGACCGCCGCCGGGCTGTGGGCGGAGCTGGACACCGGCTGGCTGCTGCTCGACGCCGAGCTGATGCCGTGGAACGCCAAGGCGGACGGGCTGGTCCGCGAGCAGTACGCGGCGGTCGGCGCGGCGGCGAACGCCGTCCTGCCGAGGGCGGTGGACGCGCTGACCGAGGCCCGGTCGCGCGGGATCGACGTCGACGGCCTGCTGGCGCGCACGACGGCGCGGGCGGCCAACGGCGCCGCGTACCGCGAGGCCTACCGCCGCTACGTCTGGGACACCGACGGCCTGGACGGCGTCCGGCTGGCGCCGTTCCAGCTGCTCGCGAGCGAGGGCAGGACGTTCGAGGACCGGGACCACCGGTGGCACCTGGGGATCGCGGCCCGGCTGCGCGACGCCGACCCGGACCTGGTCACCCTGACCCGCAGCCTGCTCGTCGACACCGCTGACGAGCGGTCGGTCGCGGCGGGCACGGCGTGGTGGGAGGACCTCACGGCGGCCGGTGGCGAGGGGATGGTGGTGAAGCCGCTGGCGAACCTCGTGCGCGGGCCGCGCGGACTCGTGCAGCCGGGGGTGAAGGTCCGGGGCCGGGAATACCTGCGGATCGTCTACGGTCCGGACTACACGGAGACCGCGAACCTGGACCGGCTGCGGAAGAGGTCGTTGGGCGGCAAGCGTTCGCTTGCTCTCCGCGAGTACGCGCTCGGCCTTGAGGGGCTGCGGCGCGTCGCGGCGGGTGAACCGCTGTGGCGCGTGCACGAGTGCGTGTTCGCCGTACTGGCCCTCGAATCGGAACCGGTGGACCCGCGCCTGTGAACCTGATGATCCCCGACCTGTCGCTCGTGGTGCTGCTCGGCGCGCGGATGGCGGGAGCGCTGCCGGTGGACCGGCACGACGTGATCGACCGGCGGCTGCGGGCGGGTGGTGTGACCGTGGTCGACGCCACGGACGCCTCCCGTGCGCAGCGCGGCGAGCTGGTGGTGCTGGCCAAGCGGCGCAGCGCCACGCCGGTCGCCATCACCGTCGGCCTGACCGAGTGGTCCCTGCGGGAGCAGGGGTTCCGGCGCGTGCACGTGCTGGCCGACCAGTCGGCGGTGGACGCGGTGCGGCTGGTGGCGGAGCGGCTGCCGAACGACCTGCGGCACGAGACCGGGCCGTTCGACGTGATCGGCGACGTGCACGGCTGCCGGGTGGAGCTGGAGGAGCTGCTGCGGGAGCTGGGGTACCTGGTCCTGCACGACGAGCGCGGTCGGGCCGTGGACGCGCGGCACCCGGAGGGTCGCAGGGTCGCGTTCGTCGGCGACCTGGTCGACCGGGGCCCGGACACGCCCGGTGTGCTGCGGCTGGCGATGGGCATGGTCGCCGCGGGCAACGCGCTGGCCGTGCGCGGCAACCACGAGGAGAAGCTGGTGAAGGCGCTGCGCGGCAACGACGTGCGGCGCGACCACGGCCTCGCCGAGTCGATGGACCAGCTGGCGCGGGAGTCGGCGGGGTTCCGGCGGCGGGTGCTGGAGTTCTGCGACGCGCTGGTCCCGCACTACGTGCTCGACGGCGGCGCGCTGGTCCTCGCGCACGCGGGGCTGCCGGAGCGGTACCACGGCCGCGAGTCGTCGCGGACGCGCAGCCTGGCCATCTGGGGCGAGAACACCGGCCGGACCGACGAGGCGGGCAACCCGATCCGCTACCCCTGGGCCGAGGAGTACACCGGCGCGGCGACCGTCCTCTACGGACACACGCCGGTCGCGGAGGCCCGCTGGGTCAACGGGACCCTGTGCCTGGACACCGGGTGCGTGTTCGGCGGCAAGCTGACGGCGCTGCGCTACCCGGAGCGGGAGATCGTGTCGGTGCCCGCGCGCCGGACGTGGTTCGCCCGGCCGGGCGCGCTGCGCTAGGCGCGTTCGAGCCAGGCGTGGAACGGGTCGAGCTTGCGGAGTTCGGTGAACAGCCTCTCGCGGGCCCCGGCGCGCAGCCACGGGAGGGTGTGGTCGAGGTCCGCGGTGCCCCGCACGCGCCCGGACCGGAACAGCAGCACCAGCTCCGGGTTGAGGTAGCGGACGCCGTCGTCGACCCACGTCACCTCGTCCAGCGGGAACGTGACCGTCGGGTCGCGCGGGAACACCCACTCGCCGTGCCAGCGCCGGGTCGGCCGCACGTCGAGCTGCCACGGCGTACCGGGGCGGGCGCGGACCCAGAGCCGCGTCACGTCCGGCGGCAGCTCGTCGGGAGCGGGCCCGGCGACCCCGCCGGACACCGCCCACACCTCGGCCCCGGCGAAGTGGGCGCGCAGGGCGGGGACGTCGTCGGTGAACACCCCGACGACCAGCCGGTCGTGCGGCTCGCGGACGGCCGTGTAGCGCTCCAGCGCCCACCCGCCGCACACCCACCACGGCACGCCGAGGCCCTCGAACGCCAAGGCGCCCGCGGCGGGTTCCAGCACGTCCCAGTCGATCACGTCCACGGCGGGACAGGTTAGCCCTTGGGCTTGTCGTCGCCCTCGCCGTCGGCCGGCGCGGGGTCGTCGAAGCTCGCGGGCAGGTTGCGCAGGTGCTTGTTCATCGAGCGGACCAGGAAGAACACCGCGATGAAGAACAGCACGAGCAGCAGCAGGCCGAGCGGGGACGACTTGCCGAAGTCGTCCTTCTGCCCGCCGGGGTCGTTCGACGTCGGCGGCTGGGCCACGACGAGGGCCGTGGTGTCCTCGACGGGGATCCGCGCGAGCATCACGCGGACACCTTCTCCCGCAGACCGGCGAACAGGTCGTCCTCGGGCACGGTGCTGTCGACCAGCGAGCGGGCCAGCTCGTACTCCTCGGTCGACCACAGCCGCCGCTGCATCTCCAGCGGGATGAAGAACCAGCGGCTCTCCGGGTCGATCTGGGTCGCGTGGGCCTTCAGGGCCTCGTCGCGCTGCTCGAAGTACTCACCGCACTCGACCCTGGTGGTCACGCGGTCGAGCACGTCGGGGGTGTTCGGGTCCCACTTCGCGATCCACTCGGTGTACGGCGACTCCTGGCCGATCTCCAGCAGCGCGTTGTGGAACGTCATCATCCGGGCGCGCGAGAAGCCGTGCGAGTAGTACATCTTCAGCGGCTGCCACGGCTCGCCCGCCTCGGGGTACCGCTCCGGGTCGCCCGCGGCGTCGAAGGCCGCGACGGACACCTCGTGCGTGCGGATGTGGTCCGGGTGCGGGTAGCCGCCGTTCTCGTCGTAGGTGACGATGACGTGGGGGCGGAACTCGCGGATGACCTCGACCAGCTTCCCCGCCGACTCCTCGATCGGGACCAGCGCGAAGCAGCCCTCGGGCAGCGGCGGCAGCGGGTCGCCCTCGGGCAGGCCCGAGTCGACGTACCCGAGCCAGCGGTGCTGGATGCCGAGGATCTCGGCGGCGCGGGCCATCTCGCCGCGCCGGATCTCGGCCATGTTCTCCAGGACGTCCGGGCGGTTCATGGCGGGGTTCAGGATGCTGCCCGCCTCACCGCCGGTGCAGGTCACGACCATGACCTCGTGACCCTCCGAGACGTAGCGGGCCATCGTGGCCGCGCCCTTGCTCGACTCGTCATCGGGGTGCGCGTGCACAGCCATCAGGCGCAGCTTCTCGACCATGACCGGCGTGGTCTCCTCTTCGATTCACGGACCGCCCCACCAAGCGGGGCCGGATCGGCTCCTGCGACACTCAACGCGGACGTCGTGGCCCATTGTTCCCGCTGGTCCGCAGGCGGTGAACGGGTGGGGTGAGAAGGGGTGACCGGAGTGGCGCAGCGCACGCTGCCCGAGGGCCGCTACGGCAAGCAGGCCCGCAAGCCGCTGCCGAAGTGGCTCCGCTGGTCACTGCCCGTGCTGGGCGTGCTGGTCGGGGGCGCGGTCGCGCTGGTCGCCTACCAGAACCTCGGCAACCAGCCCGTCGAGGCGAAGCAGAGCGCGTTCGAGGTGCTCGACGACAGCACGGTCGAGGTGACGTTCGAGGTCGCCCGCGACCAGCCGGAGCGCCCCGTGGTCTGCGTCATCAGGGCCCGTTCCGACGACGGCGACGAGGCGGGCAGGCGCGAGGTGCTCGTCCCACCTGGTAGGAGCACCAGCGTCGCGAAGACGGTTCTGCGCACGTCGAAACCGCCGGTCACCGGAGAGGTGTTCGGCTGCTCCTACCAGGTACCCGCCTACCTGTCCACGAGGTAGCGGCCAAGCGGGTGATCTGCGGGTTTAGCGGCGGTGTCGGGAACAAAACGCCGTAGTCGAACGTTGTAAACGTGTTACTCTTGCAGCTCAGCACGGCCCCGGTGTGGGCCGTGTTTTTCCGTTCCGGGCGAGCTGGTGGCCTGGAAACTGCCAGTCCACGGGGTGGACTTGGAGCAAGACGAGGAGTTGGTGACCGTGAGCGACACCCAGGTGACCTGGCTGACCCAGGAGGCCTACGACCGGCTCAAGCACGAGCTGGACGAGCTGATCCAGAATCGCCCGGTCATTGCCACTGAGATCAACGCGCGCCGCGAAGAAGGCGACCTCCGGGAGAACGGTGGTTACCACGCGGCTCGTGAGGAGCAGGGCAAGCAGGAGGCCCGGATCCGGCAGCTGCAGGAGCTCCTCCAGGCGGCGAAGGTCGGCGAGGCCCCGACCACCAAGGGCGTCGCGGCACCCGGCACCGTGCTGACCATCCGGTACGACGGGGACGACGAGACCGAGGAGTTCCTGCTCGCCACGCGCGAGGAGGGCGCTCACGGCGCGATGGAGGTCTACTCCCCCGCGTCGCCGCTCGGGAAGGCGCTGCTCGGTGCGAAGGACGGCGAGACCGTCGAGTACGAGCTGCCGAACGGCAAGAGCCAGAAGGTCACCCTGATCAAGGCGGTTCCCTACTCCGCCTGATCCACGACGCACAGGGGCGGCCACCGCGCTGGTGGCCGCCCCTTTCGCGCGCCTTGTAAGATTGATTGACATCGTCAATTATTGACGTTCTTGGAGGATCCGGTGCGTGACGAACATCCCTTGGCGCAGGACCTGGGGTTCCTGCTGTCCCGAGCCAGCGGGGTGTTCGCCAAGACGGCCAGCGAGGCGCTCTCCCCGCTGGGGCTGCGCGTCCGCTCGTACTCCGTCCTCGCCTTCGCGAGCGAGGAGAAGACCGGCGTCACCCAGCGCAGGCTCGCCGAGCTCATGGGCCTCGACCCGTCGCAGCTCGTCGCGCTGGTCGACGAACTGGAGGGCAACGGGCTGGTGAAGCGGGTCACCGACCCGAACGACCGCCGCAGCAAGCTGGTCAGCGCCACCGCGAAGGGCGACCGGGTCCGCTCCGAGGGCAGCCGCCGGATCGCCGAGGCGCAGAGCGGGATCATGGCCGACGTGAGGCCGGAGACGCAGGTGGAGCTGAACACCCTGCTGCGGCAACTGGTGTTCCCCAACGGGTAGCCGCACCGGATACCGATGACAAACTCAATCGTTGACAACCACAACAGTTTGCGTCCACCCTGACTCCGGAGCCCCCGGCGGTCGAGGAGGACGGGACTGATGGATCTCAGCGGCAGGGTCGCGGTCGTCACCGGGAGCGGGCGGGGGCTCGGGTTGGCCTACGCCAAGGGGTTGGCCGACGCCGGGGCGGCGGTCGTGGTGAACGACGTGGACGCCGGTGCGGCCGGGGCCGCGGTGGAGGAGATCGTCGACGCCGGTGGGCGGGCGGTGGCCGAGGTCGTCGCGGTCGGGACGGCCGAGGCGGCGGACGCGCTGGTGGCGCGGGCCGTGGACGAGTTCGGTCGGCTCGACGTGATGGTCACCAACGCGGGCGTGCTGCGCGACCGGGTGCTCTGGAAGATGACCGACGAGGACTTCGACGCGGTGGTCGGGGTCCACCTGCGCGGCACGTTCACCTGCGCGCGGGCGGCGGCCGTGCGGTTCCGCGCGCAGGGCACGGGCGGGCGGCTGATCCTGGTCGGCTCCCCAGCGGGCCAGCGCGGCAACTTCGGCCAGACCAACTACTCCGCCGCGAAGGCGGGCGTCGTCGGGTTCGCCCGCACGTGGGCGATGGAACTGGCGCGCGCCAAGGTGACCGTGAACGCGGTCGTGCCCGTCGCCGCGACCGCCATGACCGAGACCATCCCCGCGCTCCAGCCGTACGTCGAGGCGCTGCGGTCCGGCGAGCCGGTGCCGCCGTTCGCCCGGCGGGTGCTGGCCTTCGGCACCCCCGAGGACGCGGCGGGCGTGGTGGTGTTCCTGGCCTCCGACGCCGCCGAGGACATCACCGGCCAGGCCGTCGGCATCGGCGGCGACCGGCTGTCGCTGTGGACGCACCCGACGCAGGTCGTGGCCGCGTACGCCGACGGCGGCTGGAGCGCCGACGCCATCGCCGAGACGTGGCCGACGGTGTTCGCGGCCCACGAGCAGGTCGTCGGCGAGCGGCTGCCGGAGCAGGCGTCGTGACGGGGCTGGACGTCGAGGCCCTGGTGGCGATCGACGTGCACACCCACGTCGAGGTCGACGGGCACGGCCACCTCTCGCTGCCGGACGCCCACGTCGAGGCGTCGTCGAAGTACTTCGCGGCGGACCACCGGGCGCCGACGCTCGACGAAACCGCCGCCTACTACCGGGAACGGCGGATGGCGGCGGTCGTGTTCACCGTCGACGCCGAGGCCGCGACCGGTCACCGGGCCATCTCCAACGACGAGATCGTCGAGGCCGCGGCCGAGCACCCGGACGTGCTGGTCCCGTTCGCGAGCGTCGACCCGGCGAAGGGCCGCACGGGCGCCCGGCTGTTCCGCTCGCTGGTCGACCGGGGGGTGCGGGGCATCAAGTTCCACCCGTCGTTGCAGGGCTTCGCGCCGAACGACCGCAGTGCGTACCCGCTGCTGGAGGTCGCCGAGGAACTCGGGGTGCCCGCGCTGTTCCACACCGGGCAGACCGGCATCGGCGCCGGACTGCCGGGGGGCGGCGGGATCCGGCTCGGGCTGTCGAACCCGATGCTGCTCGACGACGTGGCGGTCGACTTCCCGGACCTGACGATCATCATGGCGCACCCGTCGTTCCCCTGGCAGGACGAGGCCCTGGCGGTCGCGACGCACAAGCCGAAGGTGTACGTCGACCTGTCCGGGTGGTCGCCGAAGTACTTCCCGCCGCAGCTCGTGCGGTACGCGAACACCCTGTTGCAGGACAAGGTGCTGTTCGGCTCGGACTACCCGCTCATCACGCCCGACCGCTGGCTGGCCGACTTCGCGGAGCTGGAGATCAAGGACCACGTCCGGCCGAAGATCCTCAAGGAGAACGCGGTCCGGGCGTTGGGCCTGGGACGGGAGGAGGAGCCGTGACCACCGTCGCGTTCGACGACCTGCCCGGACTCGCGGGGACCTCGCTCGGCGTCAGCGAGTGGCTGGACGTGACGCAGGCCCGCATCGACCTGTTCGCCGACGCCACCGACGACCACCAGTGGATCCACGTCGACCCGGAGCGCGCCAGGAGCGGGCCGTTCGGCGGGCCGATCGCCCACGGGTACCTGACCCTGGCGCTGGTCATCCCACTGTGGACCAACCTGTTCGACGTGCCCGACGTGACGACGAAGGTGAACTACGGGCTGAACCGGGTGCGCTTCCCGGCCCCCGTCCCGGCCGGTGCGCGGATCAGGCTGTCCGGGACGCTCGTGTCGGTCGAGCAGATCGGCGGTGGTGGCGCGCAGATCACCGCCGACGTGGTCGTGGAGATCGAGAACGGCACCAAGCCCGCGTGCGTGGCGCAGCCCGTGTTCCGCTTCTACCGCTGAGACGGGGTCCCGCGATGATCCACCGCAGCGCACTGTCCGATGTGGACATCCCGGACACCACCCTCACCGAGCACCTGCTCGACCGCGCGCACGGCGACCGGGTCGCGCTGGTCGACGCGGCCACCGGTGAGCGGATGACCTACCGCGCCCTGGCCGACGGGGTGGACGCCGCCGCGGGAGGGTTGGCCGCGCTGGGCGTCGGACCCGGTGACGTCGTGGCGCTGATCAGCCACAACCAGCCGGGGTTCGTGCTCGCGCTGCACGCCGCGCTGGCCGCGGGCGCGACCGTCACGCCGGTGAACCCGGCGTTGACCCACGGGGAGATCGCCGGGCAGCTGGCGGCCTCCCGCGCCGTCGCGGTGATCGCTTCCGAGGCGGCGGCGGGGAAGGTCGCCGGGGCGGCGGACGTCGAGCACCGGTTCGTGATCGGCTCGGCCGCCGGGTTCACGCCGTTCGGGTCGCTGGACGGGGTCGCGCCGGCCGTGGAGGTCGACCCCGCCACGGCGGTCGCGCTGCTCCCGTACTCCAGCGGCACCACGGGTCCGGCGAAGGGGGTGATGCTGACCCACCGGAACCTGGTGGCGAACGTCGAGCAGAACTCGGCCCAGTGGCGGGTGACCCCGGACGACGTGTTCTCGGCCGTGCTGCCGTTCTTCCACGTCTACGGGTTCTCGATCATCCTCGGCATGGCCCTGCGGCACGGTTCCACCGTCGTGACGCTGCCGCGGTACGAGCACGACGCGCACCTGCGGATGATCGCGGAGCACGGGGTCACCAGGGCGTTCCTCGCGCCGCCGATGGTCCTCGGGTTGGCGAACTCCGGTGCGGGCGGGCACGACCTCTCGTCGTTGCGGTTCGCCGTCTCCGGGGCCGCGCCGCTGGACGTCGCGGTGGCCCGGCGGGCGGAAGCGGTGCTCGGGTGCCCGATCCGGCAGGGGTACGGGATGACCGAGGCTTCGCCGGGGATCACGCTGGTGCTGGAGGACGGGTTCGCCGACACGCCCGCCGGGTCGGTGGGGACGTTGTTGCCGTCCACCGAGGCCCGGCTGGTGGACCCGAAGACCGGTGGGGATTCCCCGGAGGGCGAGTTGTGGGTGCGGGGGCCGCAGGTGATGGTCGGGTACCTGGACAACCCCGAGGCCACCTCGGCGACCGTCGTGGAGGGTGGCTGGTTGCGCACCGGGGACGTGGCTCGGGTGGAGGGCGAGCACTACTGGGTCGTGGACCGGTTGAAGGAGTTGATCAAGTACAAGGGGTACCAGGTCGCTCCTGCCGAACTGGAGGCCCTGTTGTTGACCCATCCCGACGTGCTCGACGCCGCCGTGGTCGGGGTGCCGCACGTCGAGGGTGGGGAGGCGCCCAAGGCCTTCGTGGTGGTGTCGCGGGTGGTGGACGCGGACGAGCTGATGGCGTGGGTCGCCGAGCGCGTGGCTCCGTACAAGAAGGTGCGGTGGGTGGAGGTCGTGGACGCCATTCCCAAGTCGCCCAGCGGGAAGATCCTGCGCCGGTTGTTGAAGTAGGGGTGCCGCCGGGTGGAGGGGCGGTCTCCACCCGGGGACGGGGTGGGACCGGGGCCCACGAGGTGGTCAGGTGATGCGCTCCAAGAGCGGGCGCACGCGTGGTGGCACCGGGGTGGAGAGGGCTATCGAGGTTGAGAGGCGTTCCACCCCCGGGACGTCGACCATTTCGTCGATCACGCGTTGCAGGTCCGCGTTGGAGCGGGCGACCATCCTGACGAAGAGGTCGCCCTGGCCCGTGGTGGCGTGGACCTCGCAGACCTCGTTGATGGCCGCCAGGCCGTTGGAGACCTCCTGCCTGCGGCCCTGTGCGATCTCCAGGACGGCGAACGCGGTGAGGGTGTAGCCCATCGCCGCCAGGTCCAAGGCCGGGGGGAAGCCGGTCAGGACGCCCCTGGCCACCAGGCGGTCCAGCCTGGCCTGGACGGTGCCCCTCGCCACGCCCAGGCGGCGGGAGCACTCCAGGACTCCCAGCCTCGGTTCGTCGGTGAGCAGGAGCAGGAGCCTCGCGTCCAGGGAGTCCAGCGGCTGGTCAGAGTGTTCTAGGTGCTCGCCCGAAGTCATGCATCACTATACAAAATGTCCAGCATTTTCACTGAGTGTTGCTCAGGATGCCCGGCACGACACATCCTATTCCTACCGAACTGACCACCACGGAGGGATCACCATGACCGGGACACTGGGGCGCGGCGACCAGCAGCTCGACGACGTGAGCTACGACCAGCTCCGGCAGCTCGTCGGGCTGGTCGACTACGACGCGACCAAGGACCCGTTCCCGGTGCGGTCCATGGACGCGGTGGTCTTCGTGGTCGGCAACGCCACGCAGACCGCGTGGTTCTACCAGGTCGCCTTCGGGATGCAGCTGGTCGCCTACGCGGGGCCCGAGACGGGGCAGCGGGACCATAAGTCGTTCGTGCTCAAGTCCGGGTCGGCGCGGTTCGTGGTCAAGGGTGGCGTGCTGCCGGACAGCTCGCTGCTGGAGCACCACCGCCGCCACGGCGACGGTGTCGTGGACCTGGCGCTGGAGGTCGACGACGTCGACCGCTGCGTGGCCCACGCGCGGGCGCAGGGGGCGACCGTGCTGGAGGAGCCGCACGACGTCAGCGACGACCACGGCACGGTCCGCACGGCCGCCATCGCCACCTACGGCGAGACCCGCCACACGCTGGTCGACCGGTCCGCCTACACCGGTCCCTACCTGCCCGGTTACGTGGCCAGGGAGAGCACGGTGGTCCGCCCGGCCGGTGCGCCGAAGCGGCTGTTCCAGGCGGTCGACCACTGCGTCGGCAACGTCGAGCTGGGCCGGATGGACCACTGGGTCGAGTGGTACAACCGGGTCATGGGCTTCGTGAACATGGCGGAGTTCATCGGCGACGACATCGCCACCGACTACTCGGCGCTGATGAGCAAGGTCGTCTCCAACGGCAACCACCGGGTCAAGTTCCCGCTCAACGAGCCCGCCATCGCGCAGCGCAAGTCGCAGATCGACGAGTACCTGGAGTTCTACGAGGGCGCGGGCGTCCAGCACATCGCGCTGGCCACCAACGACATCGTGGGCACGGTGACGGCGATGCGCGCGTCGGGCGTCGAGTTCCTGGACACGCCGGACTCCTACTACGACGACCCGGAGCTGCGGGCCCGCATCGGCAAGGTGCGCGTGCCGATCGAGGTCCTCAAGGAGCACCGCATCCTGGTCGACCGCGACGAGGACGGCTACCTGCTCCAGATCTTCACGAAGCCGATCGGCGACCGGCCCACGGTGTTCTACGAGCTGATCGAGCGCCACGGCTCGCTGGGCTTCGGCAAGGGCAACTTCAAGGCGCTGTTCGAGGCCATCGAGCGCGAGCAGGAGCGCCGGGGCAACCTCTGACGGTCGTCGGGCGGCTGAACGGCGGTACGACCGCTGGGCCGCCCGGCGAGTCCGCGCCACCTCTCGCCGACGAGCTTGGTACCCACCGCGTGGGGACGGGTACGCTCTGTCTTGGGGAACCTCACAGGGCATTCACATCGGGGAGGCGGCATGGCACCCGCAAGGCGCGTAGCCGCTGTGCTTCCGCTCTTCGGAGCGGTCGCCACGGCCGTGGCCCTGACCGGCGCGGCCTTTTTCACCGTGGCCCAGGCGGGCTGCCACGATTCCGGGCACTTCGAGCAGCGCGACGGCACGCTCCAGTTCATCGGCGGTTGCGTCGACGGCCAGGACCTGCCCGCGGTGCCGAAGACCGAGAACGCGCAGTACCACCTGCCCGGCGACAACCTGGTCAAGCCCTAGGCGTCACGACGACGAAGGCCCCCGCTCCACCCGAGCGGGGGCCTTCGTGGTGAGCGGGGTCAGTCCAGCGCGGCGACCAGGTCGGCGACCAGGTCGTCACCGGACTCGATGCCCACGGAGACGCGGATCAGGTCCGACGGCACCTCCAGCAGCGAGCCCTCGGTGCTGGCGTGCGTCATCTTGCCGGGGTGCTCGATCAGCGACTCGACGCCGCCGAGCGACTCGGCCAGCGTGAACAGCCTGGTGCGCGAGCACACGTCCAGCGCGGCCTGCTCGCCGCCGTGGACGGTGAACGAGATCATCCCGCCGAACCGGCGCATCTGCTTCGCCGCCAGCTCGTGGCCGGGGTGCTCCGGCAGGCCGGGGTACAGCACGGTCTTGACCTTCGGGTGCTTCAGCAGCGCCTGCACGACCAGCTCGGCGTTGTCCGAGTGCTTCTCCATGCGGAGTTCGAGGGTCTTGATGCCGCGCAGCGTCAGCCACGAGTCGAACGGGCTGGCGACCGCGCCCGCCCCGTTCTGGAGGAAGCCGAACTGGGCGTCCAGCTCGTCGTCGGAGGTGATGAGGGCACCGCCGACGACGTCGGAGTGACCGCCGATGTACTTGGTCGTGGAGTGCATGACCACGTCCGCGCCCAGGCCGAGCGGGCTTTGCAGGTACGGGGACGCGAAGGTGTTGTCCACGACGAGCAGCGCGCCCGCGGAGTGCGCGATCTGGGACAGGCCCGCGATGTCCGCGATGTTCAGCAGCGGGTTCGTGGGCGTCTCGATCCAGATGACCTTGGTGTTGGGCCGGACCGCCGCGCGCACCGCGTCCACATCGGACAGCTCGACCGGGGTGTGCTCGACGCCCCAGTGGCCCAGCACCTTGTCGATCAACCGGAACGTGCCGCCGTAGGCGTCGTTCGGGATGAGGACGTGGTCGCCGGGACGCAGCATCGCGCGGAGCGCGGCGTCGGTCGCGCCCATGCCCGAGGCGAAGGCGCGGGCGTGCCTGCCGCCCTCCAGCGAGGCGAGGCACTCCTGGAGGGCCGTCCTGGTCGGGTTGCCGGTGCGCGAGTACTCGTAGCCCTCCCGCAGGCCTCCCACGCCGTCCTGCGCGTAGGTGGAGGTCGCGTGGATGGGCGGGATCACCGAACCGGTGGTCGGATCGGGAGCCTGACCTGCGTGGATCGCCCTGGTCGCGAAGCCGTGGTGGGAGCTGTCCGTCATGTCACCAGCGTACGGGGCCGTTCGGGTGCACCGGACGGCAAGCGGCCCCCCGACCGGGGGTCGGGGGGCCGTTCATCCATTCCGGTCCGTCACCACTGCTGGGGCGGCTGCTGCTGGCCGTAGCCCTGCTGCGGGGGCTGCTGCCCGTAGCCCTGCTGGGGCTGCTGGCCGTAACCCGGCTGCTGCGGCTGCTGGCCGTAGCCGTAGGGCTGGCCGCCGGTGCCGGGGTACTGGGCGGGAGCGGCCGAGCCGTCCGCCATGACCACGACGGTGTTCATGATCTTGTCGGCCCAGGTCTGCTTCTTGGCCTCCCACAGCGGGGCGAGGTACCCGATGCCGCAGGGCAGGCCGTCGATGAAGTGGCAGAGGTGCCGCACGAAGGCGTTGCCGAAGCCGACCGGCTGACCGGTCTGCTCGCTGATCAGCTTGACGTTGGCGACCTTCTTGCCGAAGGACTGGCCGGTCGTGCCCGCCAGGTACCAGGAGTTGTACGCCATGAAGGCGAGCAGGCCGACGTAGCCGACGAGGTTCAGCAGCAGCGCCACGGTCACGTCACCCGTGGCGGCGCCGATCACGCCGACGAGCAGGCCCACCACGATGCCGGGGGCCACGTAGTCGATCAGGCCGCCGATCGCGCGCGAGCCCCACTCGGCGTAGTTGCCCGCCGCGGCGCCGTAGCCCGCCTGAGCGGGGTAGGCGCCCTGGGCGCCCCAGGCCTGCTGCTGCGGCTGGCCGTAGGCGGGCTGCTGCGCGCCCCACGGCTGTTGCTGCTGCGGCTGCCCGTAGGGCTGCGCGGGCTGGCCGTAGGGGTTCGACGGCGGCTGCTGGCCGTACGGCTGCTGCCCGTAGGGCTGGGCGGGCTGGCCGTACGGGTTCGACGGCGGCTGGCCGTACTGGCCGGGTTGAGCGGGCTGGCCGTACGGGGGCGGCTGCTGGGCGGGGAACCCGCCGGAGCCGGTCTGCGGCGGCTGGCCGTACGGGTTCGACTGCGGCGGCTGCCCCTGGCCGGAGACGACCTGCGTCGCCTCCGAGCTCGGCTGCGGCCCCTGACCGGGGGTGACGACCTGGGTCGCGTCTGCGGACGGGAACGCCGGGGGCTGTCCGCCGCTCGACACCACCTGCGTCGCGTCGCCGCTGGGAGCCTGCCCCTGGCTCTCCTGTGGTTGGCCGCCTTGGTTCTGGCCTTCTGGCGGCTGCGGAGCGTTCATCGGAGTGTCCAGCCCCTTTGTTCGGGTCGCGATCACGGATAGGTGCAGGCCACGCTAGCGGATCGACCGGGGCACGCCACCGGCAACCGGTGAACGTGCCGCCGGGGGGGACCGATCAGCGTCCGGCGAGGAAACCCAGGATGTCCTGCCGGGTAACGACACCCGCGGGCTTGCCGTCGTCCAGCACGAGCGCACCGTCCGCATGCGACAGTGCCTTCATCGCCACGCCCACCGACTCGCCCGCGCCGATCGTCGGCAGCGGGGCCGACATGTGCTTGTCCAGCGTGTCGGCGAGCTGCGCCTTGCCGGTGAACAGGGCCTCCAGCAGGTCGCGCTCGTTGACCGCACCGGAGACCTCGGCGGCCATGACCGGCGGCTCGGCGTTGACGACGGGCATCTGAGAGACGCCGAACTCGCGCAGGATCGCGACCGCTTCCGCGACGGTCTCCTTCGGGTGGCCGTGGACCAGGTCCGGGATGTGGCCGTCCTTGCGCCGCAGCACGTCGCCGACGGTCGCGCCGGACGAGTCGGGCGGCAGGAAGCCGTAGGACGACATCCACTGGTCGTTGAAGACCTTCGACAGGTAGCCGCGACCGCCGTCGGGCAGCAGCACGACGACGACGTCGTCCGGGCCGCAGCCCTGGGCGACCTTCAGCGCCGCCGCGGCGGCCATGCCGCAGGAACCGCCGACGAGCAGGCCCTCCTCGCGGGCGAGGCGGCGGGTGACGGCGAAGGAGTCGGCGTCGGACACGGCCACGATCTCGTCGCAGATGTCGCGGTCGTACGCATCCGGCCAGAAGTCCTCGCCGACGCCCTCCACCAGGTACGGGCGGCCCGTGCCACCGGAGTACACCGAGCCCTCCGGGTCGGCGCCGATGATCTTCACCTTGCCGCCGGACACCTCCTTGAGGTACCTGCCGGTGCCGGAGATCGTGCCGCCGGTGCCGACGCCCGCGACGAAGTGCGTGATCCGCCCCTCCGTCTGGCGCCACAGCTCGGGCCCGGTGGAGTGGTAGTGGCTCAGCGGGTTCTGCGGGTTCGAGTACTGGTCCGGCTTCCAGGCGCCGGGGATCTCGCGCACCAGGCGGTCCGACACGTTGTAGTAGGAGTCCGGGTGCTCCGGGGCCACGGCCGTCGGGCACACCACGACCTCCGCGCCGTACGCCTTGAGCACGTTGCGCTTGTCCTCGCTGACCTTGTCCGGGCAGACGAAGACGCACTTGTAGCCGCGGCGCTGCGCGACGAGCGCCAGGCCGACCCCGGTGTTGCCGGACGTGGGTTCGACGATCGTGCCGCCGGGCCGCAGCTCACCGGAGGCCTCGGCCGCCTCGACCATGCGCAGCGCGATGCGGTCCTTCACGCTCCCGCCGGGGTTCAGGTACTCGACCTTCGCGAGGACCAGCGGCGCGGCGCCCTCCGTGATCGAGTTCAACTTCACCAGCGGCGTGTTGCCAACCAGGTCGACGACGTGCTCGACGTACTCCACCGGGAGAGTCCTTTCCCACTTTGCGAGATTACCGGCGAAGCCTAACTCGGCCGCGTCCTCAGGGTGCCCCGGTCGACGATCCCGACCAGGTGGCCTGCGGTCCACCGACCGGTGGTAACCCGGATTGCCCCGCCGCCGGGTCTTCGGCATCGTGAAAGCGGGCGGCGTTCATCACGAGTGGTGGCCCGGCTGAACAGGCGTTAACTAGGGTGGATCCACACGCTGCGGTGAACAAAGGAGTTCCGTAATGCCTGAGGCCGTCATCGTCTCCGCCGCCCGATCCCCCATCGGCCGAGCGGGCAAGGGTTCGCTGAAGGACATCCGCGGCGACGACCTGACCGTGCAGATGGTCAAGGCCGCGCTGGCGAAGGTTCCGGAGCTCGACCCGTCCACCATCGACGACCTGATGCTCGGCTGCGGCCTCCCCGGCGGCGAGCAGGGCTTCAACATGGGCCGCGTGGTCTCGGTCCTCGCGGGCTACGACCAGGTGCCCGGCACGACCGTCACCCGGTACTGCGCGTCCAGCGTCCAGACCACCCGGATGGCGCTGCACGCCATCCGGGCGGGCGAGGGCGACGTGTTCATCAGCGCGGGCGTCGAGACCGTGTCGAGCTTCGCCCGCGGCAACTCCGACGGCTGGCCCGACACGCACAACCCGGTGTTCGCCGACGCCGAGGCGCGGACCACGGCCACCGCCGAGGCGGGCGCCGACACGTGGACCGACCCGCGCGAGGCGGGCCTGCTGCCCGACATCTACATCTCCATGGGCCAGACCGCGGAGAACCTCGCCTGGGCCAAGGGCATCTCCCGCGAGGAGATGGACCAGTTCGGCGTGCGCTCGCAGAACCTCGCCGAGAAGGCCATCGCCAACGGCTTCTGGGCCCGCGAGATCACCCCCGTGACGCTGCCGGACGGCACCGTGGTGTCGGCCGACGACGGTCCGCGCGCGGGTGTGACGCTGGACGGCGTGGCGGGCCTCAAGCCGGTGTTCCGGCCGAACGGCAAGGTCACGGCGGGCAACTGCTGCCCGCTCAACGACGGCGCCGCGGCCCTGGTGATCATGAGCGACGTGAAGGCGCGCGAGCTGGGCATCACGCCGCTCGCGCGGATCGTGTCGACCGGCGTGTCCGGCCTGTCGCCGGAGATCATGGGCCTCGGCCCGGTCGAGGCGTCCCGCCGGGCGCTGGAGCTGGCCGGGATGTCGATCGGCGACATCGACCTCGTCGAGATCAACGAGGCGTTCGCCGCGCAGGTCATCCCCTCCTACCAGGAGCTGGGCATCGACCTGGACCGGCTGAACGTCAACGGCGGCGCCATCGCCGTCGGCCACCCGTTCGGCATGACCGGCGCGCGGATCACCACGACGCTGATCAACTCTCTCCAGTTCCACGACAAGCAGTTCGGTCTGGAGACCATGTGCGTCGGCGGCGGCCAGGGCATGGCCATGGTGCTGGAGCGCCTGAGCTAGCTCTGCGTGATCGTTCACCCCGAAGGGGACGTCCGCTGCTCCGATGCGGTGGTCGTCCCCTTCGCGCGTCAGAGGAGGCCCGCGAAACCGTCCCCACCTCGGAGTAGGGAGGCTTCACATGCCGTACGTCTGGTGGCACAGCGAGTACGACCGGCTGTGCCACGCGTTCAGGGCCGAGCACGCCACCACGACCGACCGCGGCTTCTACGAGGCCGTCTGCGAGCACAGCGTCCCGACCGAGAGGCTGGAGCGCGAACAGCACGGGCACCTGTGCGTGTCCTGCCTGATCAAGGTGGGGAGCACGCTGCCGGACGACGGGGGCGGCTGGCGCCCCTAGGGCGGTCACCGCACCAGGCACGAAGAAGGGCGCCCGACCAGTGGCCGGGCGCCCCGCACGCTCTTCGAAGAACCGCGATCAGTCCGAGTTGAAGTAGGACAGCAGTCGCAGGATCTCCAGGTACAGCCAGACCAGGGTCACGGTCAGGCCGAACGCGACCCTCCAGGCGAACACGGCGGGCACGCCCGCGCGGATCGCCTCGTCGGCGGCGTCGAAGTCCAGCAGGAAGCTGAACGCGGCGATGCCGATGCAGACCAGGCTGAAGATGATGGCGATGGTGCCACCGTCGCGCAGGCCGAGACCGCCCGGCGTGAGGAAGCCCGCGACCAGGTTGGCCAGCATGAGCACCGCGACGCCGATGACGGCACCGGTGATCCACTTGGTCAGCTTGGGCGTGACCTTCACGGCACCGGTCTTGTAGACCACGAGCATGCCGATGAACACGCCGATGGTGCCGATGATCGCCTGGATCACGATCGCGTTGCCGTTGCTGAACGCCCGGCCGACCAGACCGCTCACCGCACCGAGGAACACGCCCTCGGCGACCGCGTAGGCGAGCACGAGCGCCGGGCTCGGCTTCTTCTTGAAGATGTTGACCAGGGCCAACACGAAACCGATGATCATCGCCGGCAGCGCGAGGGCGTATGCCTCCATCACGAAGGTGATGGTGCCCGCGACCAAGAGGACGGCCAGGGTCGCGCCGGTCTTGGTCACCACGTCGTCGATCGTCATCGGGCGGTTGGCCGCCGATGGGGGTGCAGGGTCGTAGCCGGGGCCCGCTTGCTGCGGCGGCTGACCGAAGCCTGCGTAGTTGTTCCCGTAACCGCCGGTCGGCAGGTTGCGGAAAGCGGGGTTGCTGGTGGTACGCACCTCGTCCTCCTGTGGCGTGCTGACGCCGTCACGGGGTTCAACGACCACACGAGTCGATCGGTTCCCGTCGGGTAAAAGTGACTTTACCTGGACTGTCGATCGCGATACCGGGCAACGCCGACGGGGGAACGTAACGATCGACACAACCAGGTGAAGTTGATCGTGATCTGGACGCAACCCGCGGTACCGGACCGCCGTCCTTCCTGTCGTGGCGTGGAAACAGAATCGGATGGGCTGGGTGACGACCGGGATTGCCCTCGGGGTCACCGTCGCGGTGCTGGTGACGCTGGGTGGGACCGGCCAGGGCAGGGACACGCCGGACAACGCCGCGGTGGGCATGCCCGCCCCCAACCGCCAGCCCGTCACGGACGGCCCGGTCCCCGAGGTCCCCGCGCCCGCCGAGCCCCGCGCCGACTGGATGCGCAAGCTCGGCCCGAACGAGAAGCCGCCGCAGTTCGTCATGTTCTCGTTCGACGGCGCCGCGTCCAAGCCGCACTGGGACCGCGTCCTGCCCATCACCGAGCAGGCGAAGGCGCACGTCACGGGCCTGCTGTCGGGCGTCTACATGATGAGCGACGACCAGGGCCGCGAGTACACGGGTCCCGGCCACGACGCGGGTTTCTCCGCGATCGGCTTCGGCGGGTCGAAGCAGGACGTCGAGCTGCGCATCGGGTACCTCAACGACGCCATCGCCGCCGGTCACGAGCTGGGGACCCACTACAACGGGCACTTCTGCCAGGGCACCGAGCCCAGCGTCGGCACCTGGAACACCGAGCAGTGGAACACCGAGCTGGACCAGTTCTTCTCGATCATCGGGAAGGCGGGCGCCCAGGGGTTCAAGCTGGACCCGACCACCGTCCGCGGCGGTCGCACCCCCTGCCTGGAGGCCGACTTCAAGGCCGCCATCCCGGCGATGAGGTCGCACGGGCTCGTCTACGACACCAGCCAGGTCAGCCTCGGCGTCACCTGGCCCAAGATCATCGACGGGATCTACGAGTTCCCGCTCCCCGAGGTGCGCGTGCCCGCGTTGAACAAGCAGGCCGTGATGATGGACTTCAACCTCTGGTACGCGCTCAACGGCGCGAAGGAGGAGCCCGAGAGGGCGCCCGAGTTCACCTCCGTCGTGGTCGACACCTACCGCTCGGTGTACCGGGCGGCCTTCAACGGCAACCGGGCGCCGCTGACCATCGGCAACCACTTCAACGAGTGGGCCGGTGGGGCGTTCAGCGCGGCCGTGGAGCAGTTCATGGGCGAGGTCTGCGTGCAGGAGTCCACCGTGTGCGCCACCTACACCGAGGTCATCCAGTGGATGCAGCTCCAGGACCCGCAGGTCCTCGCGCAGCTGCGCAGCTTCCCGGCCGCTCGGAACTGAACCGGGCGGGGTTCCCGGTCGGCGTCCGAGCGGGCGCCGCGGACCGGGCCCAGCATTTAGGAAAGGATCTTTCCCATCTGGCGCTCCCACCGGGGACGACCTACGGTGGGGGAACCGCCGCGCGGCCACGGTGCTCCACCCGACCCGAGGAGTGCGCAGATGCCCGACACCGAGAACGTCCGCCGCCCCGCGCCCGAGGTTCCCGCCACCACCAAACCCGTCTGGGTGAAGCCCGACTTCCGGGACTTCGACACCCCGATGGAGGTCACCGCCTACGCGGCCCGCACCTGATCCGGTTCAGCGGACCCGGCCGTGGACCCTCGCACCGAGCGGGGTCCACGGCGTCCCGTCGGACTAGGAGCACCGCTTGGCAGCCCTGGCACCACCGGAGGAGTTCACCGCGGAACTGCGCGCGCTGGCTCCCCGCTACTGGCACGCCCACCCGTTCCACCTGCGCCTGCACGACGGCTCGCTGAGCGCGGGGGAACTGCGCTCGTGGGCCGCCAACCGCTGGTACTACCAGCGGTGCATCCCGCAGAAGGACGCCGCGATCCTGGCGAACTGCCCGCTGCCCGAGGTGCGGCGCCGGTGGCGGGAGCGGATCGTCTGGCACGACGGCACGCGGGCGGGCGAGGGCGGTGCCGAGGACTGGATCCGGATGGCCGAGTCCGTCGGGCTGACCCGCGAGGAGGTGCTGGACGAGCGCCACGTGCTGCCCGGCACCCGGTTCGCCGTGGACGCCTACGTCACGTTCGCCCGCACCAGGCCGTGGGTGGAGGCCGTCGCGTCCGGGTTGACCGAGATGTTCTCGCGCGGGCTGATGGCGCGCAGGCTCGCGGACATGCGCGCGCGGTACCCGTGGATCGCGGAGGAGGGCTTCGCCTACTTCACCAGCAGGCTCCGGGTGGTCGCCGGTGAGGGGAGGTCCACGGTGGACCTCGTGGTCGAGCACTGCACGACCAGGCAGCAGCAGGAGGCGGCCGTGGCCGCGCTGTCGTTCAAGTGCGACGTGCTCCGGTCGATCCTGGACACCGTCGACTACTACGCGGGTCGGGAGCGGCGGTGACGCCGGCGCACGACCGCGTCCCCCGCCTCCGGACGGGCGTGCGCGCGTCCTACGACCGGGTCCGGGAGAGCCACGTGCTGCTGTTCCCCGAGGGCGTCCTGGTGCTGAACCCGACCGCCGCCGCGGTCGTCGGCCTGTGCGACGGGCGGGCCACGATCGCGGACGTGGCGCGAACGCTGGCCGACGAGTTCGACGGCGTGCGGACGGCGGACGTCGCCGAACTCGTCGCACGCCTGGTGGAGCGCCGGGTGGTGGACCTCGATGGCTGAGGCGCCGTTCGGGCTGCTCGCCGAACTCACCCACCGCTGCCCGCTGCGGTGCGGCTACTGCTCGAACCCGCTGGAACTGGTGCGCCGCCGCGACGAGCTGAGCACCGAGCAGTGGTGCTCGGTGCTCGACCAGGCCCGCGCGCTCGGCGTCCTCCAGGTGCACCTGTCCGGCGGCGAACCTCTGGGGCGGCCCGACCTCCCCGACCTCGTGAGCCGCGCGAGCGGCCTCGGCTGCTACGTGAACCTGGTGACCAGCGGCCTCGGCCTGACGTCCGACCGGCTGGCCGACCTGGCTGCCAGGGGCCTGGACCACGTGCAGCTCTCGGTGCAGGACGCCGACCGCCGGGACGCCGACCGCGTCGCCGGGGTGAGGGCGCACCACCACAAGCTGGTCGCCGCCGACCTGGTGACCGGGCTCGGGCTCCCGCTCACGGTGAACGTCGTCCTGCACCGGCGGAACCTCGACCACGTGGCCGGGATCGTCGCGCTGGCCGAGCGCATGGGCGCCCAGCGGCTGGAGCTGGCCAACACCCAGTACTACGGCTGGGCGCTGCGCAACCGCGCCGCGCTGCTGCCGACCGCGGACCAGCTCGCCGCGGCGGCACCGGTCGTGGCCGCGGCGCGGGAACGGCTCCGGGGGTCGATGGAGATCGTCTACGTGGTCGCCGACTACCACGAGGCCCACCCGAAGCCGTGCATGCACGGCTGGGGCGCGCGGCAGCTCACCGTGTCCCCCGACGGGACCGTCCTGCCGTGCCCGGCCGCCTCGGTGATCACGGACCTGGAGTTCGACACCGTGCGGGACCGGCCGCTCGCCGAGATCTGGCACGACTCCCGGTCGTTCACCGCCTACCGGGGCACCGACTGGATGCGCGACCCGTGCCGGAGCTGCGCCCGCCGGGAGGTCGACTTCGGCGGGTGCCGCTGCCAGGCGTTCCAGCTCACCGGGGACGCGGCGAACACCGATCCCGTCTGCTCGCTCTCCCCGGACCGCGGGGTCGTGGACCTGGTCCTGGCGGCCGAGGCGCCTCCGGGGGCGGAGCCCGACCTGGTGCCGCGGAGGGCGGCGCGGTGAGGGCGGTCCTGCTCGGCACCGCGGCGGGCGGCGGGTTCCCGCAGTGGAACTGCGCGTGCGGGCCGTGCGAGGCGGCCCGTGCGGGCCGCCTCCGGTCGCGGACGCAGGACTGCCTGGCGGTCAGCGGCGACGGCGAGGACTGGTGGCTGTTCAACGCCTCCCCCGACGTCCGCGCCCAGCTCGTGGCGACCGCCGCGCTCGCCCCCGGCCCCGGTCCCCGCGACACCCCCGTCCGCGGCGTGGTCCTCACCGACGCCGAACTGGACCACGCGCTCGGCCTGCTGGCACTGCGCGGCGCGGCGGGCACGGAGGTGCGCGCGACCTCGACCGTGCTGGACGCGCTGCGCGGCGACCTGGACCTGCGGGGCGTCCTGGACGGGTACTCCCCGTGGACCTGGCGGGAGGTCGAGCCGCACGAGCCGTTCGAGCTGCGGGGCGGTCTGGTGGTCACCGCCGTGCCGGTCAGCGGCAAGCGGCCCAGGTACGCCGCGGCGTCCGCGGTGGGCTCGGACTGGGTGGTCGCGTACCGCGTGGAGGACCAGAGGACCGGCGGTGTCCTGGTCTACGCGCCCTGCCTGGCGACCTGGCCGCACGAGCTGGAACGGCTCCTCGCCGACGCCGACGTCCTGCTGCTGGACGGCACCTTCCACTCGGCCGGGGAGATGGGCGCCTCCACGGGCGGCACGCACGGGCAGGCCGCGATGGGCCACCTCCCGATCACCGCGAGCCTGCCGGAACTCCGCCGCCACCCCGGTGTCCGGCGGATCTACACCCACCTCAACAACACCAACCCGGTGCTGGACCCCGACTCCCCGGAGCACGCGGAGCTCGTGGCGGCGGGGGTCGAGGTCCCGCCGGACGGCACCGTCGTCGAGATCTGAAACCGGGGGGTTAAACCCACCGCGCCGAGGGGCCCCGGCACGCCAGACTCGACGCCATGACGGACACAGAGCTGCTGGGGAAGCTCCGCGACCGCGTGCGGCTGGTGCTGTGGAGCCTCGTCCGTATCCCGCTGGCGCTGGCCGGGCTGGTGCTGGTCCCGTTGCAGCTCTACGCCTACCCGCTGGTCCTGGTGACGGTCGGCGTGCCGGTCCTGCTCGGCGTGACGGCGCTGGAGCGGTCCGCGCTGCGGCGCTACCGGCGGTGGGCGGGCGACGTGCTCGGCACGGAGATCGCCTCGCCCTACCGCGTACCGCCCAGCCGCGGGCCGATCGCGAAGGTGCGGTGGATCGCCACCGACCCGGCCACCTGGCGGGACCTGGCGTGGATGGTCGTCAACGCCCCGCTCAGCATCGCGGCGGGCGTCCTGCCGCTCGCGCTGTGGGGGAGCGGGATCGCGGGTTTCGTGGCTCCGCTCGCCTGGCTCGACAACGCGACCGTCGAGTACGTCTTCCTGCGCGACGACACCCCCGGCGGCTACGCACTGGCGCCGATCATCGGCGGGCTGTTCATCGCGGCCGGGTGGTGGGTGACGCCGTGGGCCACGAAGGCGCACGCCGCGGTCGCCCGGTGGCTGCTCGCGCCGACCGCTCGGGCCACCCTGACCTCGCGGGTGCGGGAGCTGTCGGACTCACGGGCCGACACCGTGGACGCGCAGGCGGCCGAGCTGCGCCGCATCGAGCGCGACCTGCACGACGGGGCCCAGGCCAGGCTCGTCTCGCTGGGCATGAGCCTCGGCATGGCCGAGGACCTGATGGCCCGCGACCCGGACGCCGCGAGGGCGCTGCTGGCCGAGGCGCGCGAGTCGTCGACGCTGGCGCTGGCGGAGCTGCGGGACCTGGTGCGCGGCATCCACCCGCCGGTGCTCGCCGACCGGGGGCTCGACGGCGCCGTGCGGGCGCTCGCGCTGGCGCTGCCGGTGCCGGTGGAGGTCGACGTCGAGCTGCCCGGCAGGCCGCAGGCTCCGGTCGAGTCGGCCGCGTACTTCGCCGTGGCCGAGACGCTGGCCAACGTCGCCAAGCACAGCGGGGCCACGTCGGCGTGGATCCGGATCCGGCACGCCGACGAGCGGCTGGCGGTGATGGTCGGGGACGACGGCCGCGGCGGGGCCGCCGTCACGCCGGGCGGCGGACTTCGGGGGATCGAGCGCAGGCTCGCCGCGTTCGACGGCACACTCGGACTGGCCAGTCCCGTCGGTGGGCCGACCATCGTGACCTTGGAGCTGCCGTGCGAGTTGTCCTCGGAGAAGACCTCGTCCTCCTCAGGGACGGCCTGATCCGGCTGCTGGTGGCCTACGGCTTCGACGTGGTCGAGGCCGTGGACAACGGGCCCGCGCTGCTGGCCGCGCTGGTCGAGCACGAGCCGGACGTGGCCGTGGTGGACGTCCGGCTGCCGCCGACGTTCACCGACGAGGGCCTGCGGGCGGCCATCGCGGCGCGCAAGCAGGTGCCGGGGCTGCCGGTCCTGGTGCTGTCGCAGTACGTCGAGCAGCTCTACGCGCGGGAACTGCTGTCCGACCGCGGGGGCGGTGTCGGCTACCTGCTCAAGGACCGGGTGTCGGACGTGACCCAGTTCGTGGACGCGATCCGCCGGGTCGCGGCGGGCGGCACCGCGATGGACCCCGAGGTCGTCACGCAGCTGCTCGCCAGCCACGTCCGCGACGAGCCGCTCGGTTCGCTGACGCCCCGCGAGCGGGAGGTGCTCGCGCTGATGGCGGAGGGCCGGTCGAACGGGGCCATCGGGGCCCGGCTGTTCATCGGGGACAAGGCGGTCGGGAAGCACACCGCGAACATCTTCGGCAAGCTCGGCCTCCCGCCGTGCGACGACGACAACCGGCGAGTACTCGCCGTGCTCGCCTACCTGGACCGGGGATGACGGCCTTAACCGGCTAAGTAGCATCGGCCCATGACGGAGACGACCGAACTCGCGGACGAGCTGTTCGAGCTGGTGATGGCCATCGAGCCGTTGGAAGCCTCGCTCTACGGCATCGCCGGGCACGACCACCTCCTCGCCGACCTCACCGAGGCGGGCGGCGCCGCTCAGCGCGCCGCCGCGGTGGACATCGCCACCCGCGCGCGGGCGCTGCCCGACGAGGACCCGGTGACGCGAGCGGTCGTCGTGCAGCAGGCCGAGTCGCTGGTCGACAGGTTCGACACCCACTCCGTCGAGTACACGATCGCCGGGTCGTTCTTCGCTCCCGCGGGCGCGCTGCTGTCGCTCCTGCCGATGACCACCGTCGCGACCCCGGAGCAGCGCCGCGACTACCTGCTGCGGCTCGCCGCCGTGCCCGCGTTCCTCGACGTGCTGGCCGAGCGCCACCGGGGCGGTCTCACCGCCGGACGGCTGCCGGTCGCGCACCTGGTGCGCGACGCCGTCGCGTTCGTCGACCGCTACCTCGCCACGCCGCTGTCGGACGACCCGCTGGCCCGCAAGGACGGCCCGCCGGAGTTCACCGCCGAGCGCGACCGGCTGCTCGCCGACGTGGTGCGGCCCGCCTACGCCGGGTACCGGGACGTCCTGGAGCGCGAGGTGCTGCCCGCGGGCCGCCCCGAGGGCAGGCCGGGGCTGTGCTGGCTGCCCGACGGCGCCACCCTCTACGCGAGGCTGGCGCGGGTGCACACGACGACCTCGCGGACCCCGGAGGACCTGCACGAGACCGGTCTCGCGCTGATCGCCGACCTGGCGGAGGAGTACAGCGCCGTGGGGCTGCGGGTGTTCGGCACCGACGACCTCGCCGCGATCTTCGACCGGATGCGCACCGACCCAGCGCTGCGCTGGCGGGACGCCGAGGAGATGCTCGACTCCGCGCGGGGCGCCGTGCGGCGGGCCGAGCTGGCCGCGCCGCGGTGGTTCGGCACGCTGCCCGAGAGCCGCTGCGAGGTGGCGGCCGTCCCGGAGGCGGAGGCGCCGGGCGCGCCCGCGGCGTACTACTCCCCCACCGCGCTGGACGGCTCCCGCCCCGGCACGTACTACGCGAACACCTCGCGGGCCCAGGAGCGCTACCGCTACCAGGCCGAGGCCATCGCGTTCCACGAAGCCGTTCCGGGGCACCACTTCCAGATCACGCTGGCGCAGCAGATGACCGAGCTGCCGATGCTGCGCAGGCTCGCGAGCATCAACTCCTACCTGGAGGGCTGGGGCCTGTACTGCGAGCGGCTGGCCGACGAGATGGGGCTGTACTCCGACGACGTCGCGAGGCTGGGGATGCTGGCGACGGACTCGATGCGCGCGGGCAGGCTCGTCGTCGACACCGGCCTGCACGCGCTGGGCTGGAGCCGCGCGCAGGCCGTCGACTACCTCACGGAGAACACGCCGCTGGCCCTCGTGGAGATCGAGTCCGAGGTGGACCGCTACATCGCCGCGCCCGGCCAGGCGCTGTCGTACATGGTCGGCAGGCTGGAGATCCAGCGGATCCGGGCGGAGGCCGAGGCGGTCGCGGGAGACCGTTTCGACATCCGCGCGTTCCACGACGTGGTGCTCGGCGGCGGTCCGCTGCCGCTGGCGGTGCTGGACGAGGTCGTCACCGCGTGGGCGACGGCGGAACCGGTTACCACCTGACCAGGTGAAACCATCCACCGTTAATGTCCAACGCACGAATGCGCGGCCATCACCATTCTTTGCCGTTACGCGGGGTAACCCTATTTCTGCGGAGATAGCCCGTTCGAGTGATAGCCGCGTATCACTCGAACAGGCGGCACATACCACTGCCGCCAGTAGACATGGGATGATTTCTCAGCGGGTTTACGCTGGCCAGAAGGTTGTCTATGCTTATGAAGAGTGGTGCCCCCGACGGGAGTCGAACCCGTACCTTTGACCCTTTTAAGGGGCCTGCCTCTGCCGGTTGGGCTACGGGGGCAGCGGGCAGCTTAAAGGTCGTCCGTGGATTCGAGTAACGAGATCGACTCAAGACACCCGCACGGCTCAACGCGTTCCGCTATTACGGTCATTTACGTAATGGACCGACGACCGTCATCCCCAATACCGCTTCGTGATAGGCGTCACAGCCGAGCGCCCGTTCCACCAGTTCGTCGCGCAGCGCGGCCGTGAAGCCGACGCCCAGCCCCATCGCCGTCGCGACCAGGTAGGCGGTCTGCGAGAGGTGGCCGACGTCCATCTGCACGACGCGGTAGGCGCGCGAGGTGTCGTAGCGCCAGCGGGTGCGCTCCAGCACGGCCGTGTAGGCGAGCACCAGCGGTGCGTCACCGACCCACTCCTGGTCCCCCGCGGCCTCGACGATCTGCGCGGGCGTCCACTCCGGCCCGACGGGTTCGAGCACGTGCCGCGCGCCGTCGTAGTGGTACCAGCCCGGGGGCAGGCCGCAGACGTGGCGCGCGTGCGCGTACAGCTCGACGGGGTGGCGTCCGCCGCCGGACGGGCTCGTCTTGAACACCGTGCCGGTCCTGCCGATCCGCGACCGCATCGGCGACGGGCCGCCGAGCACGGCCAGCAGCTCGCCGACCTGCTCCAGGCTCACCCCGTCCGACCCGAACTCGCGGGTGGTCTGGCGGGCCAGCAGCACGTCCAGCACCGGCGCGGCGCCCCACGACGGCCGCGCGGGCAGCACCGGCAGCTCGACGGCGTCACCGCCGAGCGTCCGGAACGGGGTGGGCGGCGGGTTCTCGCCGAGCTTCACCTCCAGCGCGGCGTCGTGCTCGTCGGCGGCCTGGTACTCGGCGTCGCCCAGCGTGCGGCTGGCGAAGTGGAAGTGCCTGGCCGACGCGCCCCAGCTCGACCACGCCAGCAGCAGGTCGCGCTCGGCCTCGTGCTCCGGGGAGCCCTCGACGATCAGCACGCCCGCGTCCACCAGCTCGTCGAGCACGCGGCGCAGCACGGCCCGGTCCTCCTCGCCCAGCGGGGCGAGGAGTTCGTCGACCTCGGTGAAGGTGCTGAACTTGCGGCACAGCAGCTCGGCGGTCTCGCTGATCGCGAACTGGCGGTGGTGCAGGTAGTCGTCCCAGACGACGGCGCCGTTCTCGTAGAACAGCGTCGCGTGTTCAGCGACCTTTGCCCGCACCCAACAGCTCCTTGAAGCGCTGCGCGACCCAGTCGTGGACCGCGTCCGAGACCAGTGTGTCCTCCGCGCGGTGTTCGAACCACCGCCAGTCACAGTTCACGTTGACCTCCAGGAAGACGTGGTCCTTCGCCGTCACCAGGAGGTCGAACGCGGCCACCTCGACCCGCCAGTAGCGGGCTAAGGCGAGGAGTTTGGCGGACACGGTGTCGGGCACCGTCGTGGGTGTCACCCGGACCGCGTCCGGGTCGACCCACAGCTGGGCCGGGTCGAGCTTGTCGACCTGGTAGGCGATGCAGCGACCGCCCACGACGAACACCCGCAGCTCCGTCTCGGACGCCAGGTACTGCTGGACGATCACCGGCGCCGACTCGGGGGCGTCGCTGGAGCGGCTGGTCTCCAGCGGGCGCGGGAACAGGCCGTGCTGCACGCCGGGGCGCGGCTCCAGCAGGTGCCGCCCGGAGGTCTTCACGATGCAGTGCGCGCCGCCGGGCCTGGTGCGGCCGGGGCGGGTCGTCACGGCCGTGCGCGGGACGGTCAGGCCGAACGAGGCGGCGTCGGAGAGCTGCGTGAGGCGGTCGAGGTGGGCCGTGGACCGGGCCGGGTTGACGTGCGCCCAGTCACCGCGGGTCGCGAGCCAGTTCGACACCGCGCCCCACTGGTCGACGGCGTACGAGCCCGCGAGCGTGCCCGGTTCGACCGGGAGGGCGGAGAGTTCGAAGTGCCTGCGCCACACCAGGACCGGCCGGAGCAGCCACCGGTCCAGCTCGACCAGCGGCGCGTCGGTGTAGATCGTCAACGGCAGGTCGGTGCAGCGGTCGGCGTCGATGCGGGCCATCCGGACACCGCGTTCGGCGAGCGCGATGGAGAGTTCGTTCATCTCCATGTCCGCGCTGCGGGCGAGCACCAGGACGCACGGGACGGGACTGCCGTCGCCTTCGTCGACCATGCCCATCCGGTGGACCTGCTCCTGGAAGTCCAGGGTCTTGGGGGGTGACCGGAAGAGGTAGTTCTGGCCTTGGAGGAGGAGCGGAGTCGGCTTCACCGGAGTGGGACTCGGTTCGGGGAGGATTCTTACGGCTTCGAGCGGGGGTCTGTCGACCCCGCGCTCGGAAGCGGTCACGCTCAGTCGTCTTTCTTGCTTCGAAAACACTTCCCAGCCGTGACGTACTCGGCGGCGTACTCCGCCAAGGCGCGGTCCTCGATCTCACCGCGGCGAAGCTGTGCGGCCAGCTCCTCAAGGGACATCGCGGTCACCTCTTTCCCCAACGCGCGCATCACGCTTTCAGGTGATGCACAAGCAGTAGTCTCGGGTTCACGTAACGCAATGTCAAGATGAGCCCACCCAGATTGCTCCTTCTGGGGGCTCAAGTTACGGCACTAAGCCAGACGGGTGTCACCCGACTGCAACCGAACGGCGCAGTGCGAGCAACACCCGTCGGGGGACTCAGCTCTTCGACGCGCGGTCGAACTCCGCCTTGGGGTCGTTGATCTGACCCAGGGCGACGACCTCGCGGCCGTTGACGAACGCGAGCAGCCAGTCCATGAGAACACGGAACTTGCGGTTGAAGGTGGGCATCTTCGCGACGTGGTAGCCGCGGTGCGCCAGCCAGGCCAGCAGGCCCTTCATCTTGATGCCGTAGACGTCCGCGACACCCTTGTACAGGCCCAGACCCGCGACCGAGCCGATGTACTTGTGGAAGTAGTCCTTCTGCGGCTTGCCGCGCAGGCTCGCCACGATGTTGCCGACGAGCACCTTGCTCTGCCGCACCGCGTGCTGGGCCGACGGGCTGCACGTCGCCATCGGGTCTTCCTCGGTGCGCGACAGGTCGGGCACCGCCGAGCAGTCACCGGCCGACCAGACGCCCGCCAGGCCCTCGACCTGGAGCTTCGCCGTGCAGCGGACGCGACCGCGCTCGTCGAGCGGCAGGTCGGTGTTGCGCAGGACCGGGTTCGCCTTGACGCCCGCGGTCCAGATGATCGTGTCGCTGTCGAACTCGGTGCCGTCGTCCAGGACGACGTGACCGTTCTCCATGGTCTTCACGCGGGTGTCCAGGAAGACCTTCATGCCGCGCTTCTCGAGCTGCTGGACGGTGTAGACGCCCATCTTCTCGCTCACCTCGGGCATGACCCGCTTGGTGGCCTCGACCAGCACCCAGTTCATGTCCTCGGGCTTGAGCTGGGTGTAGTAGCGCAGCGCGTAGCGGGCCATGTCCTCCAGCTCCGCCAGCGTCTCGATGCCCGCGAACCCGCCGCCGATGACGACGAAGCTCAGCAGCCTCCGCCGCAGCTCCGGGTCGCGGGTGCTCGCGGCCTGGTCGAGGCGCGACAGCACGTGGTTGCGGATGTAGATGGCCTCGCCGATGGTCTTCACGCCGATGCCCTGCTCGGCCAGACCGGGGATCGGCAGCGTGCGGGCGATCGAACCCAGCGCGTTGACCAGCACGTCGTACTCGAGCTGCTCGACGTGGCCGTCGGCGGTCTCCAGCGTGATCGACTTGGCGGCGTGCTCGATCTTCGTCACGCGGCCGGTCACGACGTGGCAGCGGTTGAGGACCTTGCGGAGGGGCACCACGACGTGGCGGGGCTCGATGGACCCCGCGGCCGCCTCCGGGAGGAAGGGCTGGTAGGTCATGTGAGGCTGCGGGTCGACAACGGTCACCGACGCCTCACCGGAACGCAGTTTCTTCTGCAACCCCAGTGCGGTGTACATACCGACGTACCCACCGCCGACGATGACGATCCTCGTGGGTTGCGACTTCACAGCAGCCATACGCACATGGTCGCACCGCGACCCCCGTGTTCGCGCGTCCGAAGGCCCCGTTGTGACCACGGTCGCCGGGTGATGGCGAACACCCCCGCCGCTGACCTGCGGGAAGCGTCTCGGTTGGGCATAACCCCTGAGAGGATCGATCCAGTAGCTCAGGTTGAGCTGAGGTGTTCCTCAGCTCCTGGGGCGCATGAGGAGCACGGCCGCGGTGGCCAGTCCGGTGGCCGCGAGGAGGCCCGCGACCTCGACGGCGGGCTCGGTGCCGCCGCTGGGGAGGAACGCCGTCACGACCACGAGGGTGGAGGTGAGGAGCTGGGTCAGGGCGAACCTGCGGGCAGGCCCCTTCAGGGCGCTGAGGTGGAGGCGGGAGCGGGGTGGGGTGAGGGCCGTGAGGGCCGAGGTGAGGTGGAAGAGGTGCAGCAGGACGATCATGGCGAGGACCGCGGGGCGGAAGGGGCCGCCTTCGGTGAAGGCCAGGGCGGCGGCGGCTACTCCGATGCCGAGGGCCGGGGCCGCCGAGGCCGGGATGGTGATGGCCGCCAGGGAGATCAGGGCGTAGAGGGTGAGGGTTGGGGCTCGGACGCCGTCGTGGGCCAGGAGCAGGGCCGTCGCGGCGCAGGTGAGGGTGGAGAGGGCTCTCAGGGTCCAGGCCGGCAGGCCTGCCGGGAGGGTGGTGGGGTGGGTCATCGCGTGGGCCTCGGATGTGGGTCCGGTGGGGGCGGGTCCGGTGGGGGCGGGTCCGGTGGGGTGGCCGACTCGGGGACCCCTCGATCCGACCCTCGGTCGGGCTAAAAGGGCGGTCCCGAAAGCCTGCCCGATCATCGATTTCAAGGGTCAGATCCCCGAGAAGAATCGGCCACGCGGCGGTCGGTCTGCCGCGTTGGGTGGACTGGTGGATTCTTCGCCTGTGGTTTCACCTTCTCAGCCGGCTTGCCCCGCGTTTTGCCCTTTGCAGTGTCGTTGCCGCTGAGCGGCCTGATTTGTCCCAGGTCACCGCTGGGACGCCGTGCTGCTTCAGGGCTTTTAGCCTGGTTCGTTGTTCCAGTTTCAGCAGTTTTAGCGCTGGTTGGCCCCACGGGGTTTCCGCGTCCGGGACCAGGTCCGGTGGTAGTACGTCCACCGCCAGTACCAGGTTTCCCCTGCGGGCTGCCTGTACCGCTATCTCCACCACGTGGTCGTCCAGGAACGGGGACAGGATGATGACCAGGGCGCCGTGGGGGGTGCGGTGCAGTGTCGGACGGGGGGACCAGCCTGCTGAGCGGGCGCAGACGACCAGTTGGTTGCGGAGTGTGAGCAGTTGGCGTTTGCCCGTGCCCTGGCGGACGTTGAGTTGCGGGCGGCCCAGGTCTGCCAGGCCCACTCGGTCGCCCTGGTGCAGGTAGCCGGAGGCCAGTGACGCCGCTGCCCTTACCGCGGTGTCCAGGCTGCCGTTCGGTCTCGTGGTGTTGCCCGGCTGGCCTGTTGACCAGTCCGCGACCCTCCTGCCCAGGTCGTAGCGGGTGTCCAGGGCCAGCAGGACGTCCGCGTCCGCTTCGGCGTGGTGTTCTCGGACGTGCACGACCTGGCTGCGCAGGGAGATCCGCCAGTCGATGCGGCGCAGGCGGTCGCCCGGTTGGAAGGCGCGGATGTCGCGGAGTTCGGTCGAGTCGCCGGGGCGGCGGGTGCGGTGGACGCCCACCAGGCCCGCGGCTCGGGCGGGGAGCAGGCCCGCTGGTAGGGCGTCCACCGGGGGGAGGACCACGCGGCCCCGTTCCACGCCCACGACCGGGCCGTGGACCAGGAGGCCGTCCGGGCCCGCGAACAGGTGGTCCGCGCGCAGGTCCACGCCGTCGCCCCAGGCTTCTCGGCGGAGCTTCACGGCGATCGGGTCGGTGGTGGCGGGGAGCAGGTGGACCGGGCCCAGGGCGTCGCCCCCCGCGCCTGGTGCGGGCAGGCGGACGGCCAGGAACTCGGCGCCCTCGGCCGGGTCCACCTCGACGCCGGTGGTGGCCGAGCCGGGTTCCGCGGTGCGCGGCAGCGCGCGGACGGTGACGGTCGGGACGCCGCGGACGCGGACGGCCAGGGCCGCCAGGAGGGAGATCAGGAACGGGGTGCCGACCAGGACGAGTTCGACCTCGTGGAGCAGGCCGCCGAGGACGACGAGGCCGACGCCCAGCACGACGGCGCGGCCGTACGCGTCGGTGGCCCGCCACCCGGTCTCGCGGGTGAACGCGGCCCTGAGCCGGTCGGCCCGGCTCACGAGCGCGTGCTCGCGGGGCCGGGGACCTTGCCCAGCAGCTCGGTGACGACCTCCACGCCGGTGGTGCCGGACGTCCACGTCTCGGGCCGCAGGGTGAGCCGGTGGGCGAGGGCGGGGACGGCGCAGTCCTTCACGTCCTCGGGCAGCACGAAGTCGCGGCCGTCCAGGACGGCGAGGGCCCTGGCGACCAGCACGAGCGCCAGCGCGCCGCGGGGCGAGGCGCCGACCTCGACCGCCGGGTGCGCCCTGGTCGAGGAGGCCAGGTCGACGCAGTAGCGCAGCACGTCCTCGTCGACCGCGACCCGCTCCACGCCCGCCTGGAGCTCGGCGAGCCTGGTCGCCTCGAAGACCGGTGCCACCTCGGTCTGCTCGCGCTGCCGGACGAGCCTGCGGCGCAGCACCTCGACCTCCTCGGCGGCGGGCGGGTAGCCGATGTCCAGGCGCACCAGGAACCGGTCGAGCTGCGCCTCCGGGAGCGGGTAGGTGCCCTCGTGCTCCACGGGGTTCGCGGTGGCCAGCACGTGGAACGGCCGCGGCAGCGGGAACGTGCGGCCCTCCACCGTCACCTGCCCCTCCTGCATGGCCTCCAGCAGCGCCGACTGGGTCTTGGGCGGGGTCCGGTTGATCTCGTCGGCCAGCAGCAGGCCGGTGAAGACCGGGCCCGCGCGGAAGCTGAACTCGCGCTCGCCGGGGTCGTAGAGGAACGAGCCGGTCACGTCGGCGGGCAGCAGGTCCGGCGTGCACTGGAGGCGGCGGAAGTCCAGGTGCAGGGCCTGGGCGAGGCTGCGCGCCATCAGCGTCTTGCCCAGGCCGGGCACGTCCTCCAGCAGCACGTGGCCGCCCGCGAGCACGGCGGCCAGCGCCAGCCGCAGCGACCGCTGCCTGCCGACGAGCACGGTGCCGACGGCGTCCAGCACGGCCGTGCCCCCGGTCGCGATGTCCGCGACGCTCGTGGTGTCGGTGGACGTCACAGGGTCTCCAGTCTGTCGAGCAGCTCGGCAAGGGCACGCGGGTCCGGCATGGTGGCGTTCGGGTCGGTGAGCAGGCGGTAGACGTCCTCGCCGAGCAGGTCGCGCCCCTGCTCCAGCGTCGTGACGCCGCGCTGCCGCAGCCGGGCGTCGGCGACCGCGCGCAGCCGCGGTCGGACGCGCGAGAGGAACCGGTCGCGGTCGCGGGACGCCTCGTCGAAGCGGCTGGCCAGCGTCGAGGCCGCGACGGACGTGGCGCCAGGGGCGTGCGACGGCAGGGGCGACCAGGTGATGTCCGCGGCGCGCGGCAGCCGGGCGAGGAGCAGGGCGAGCGCGGCGACCGGCAGCGCGACCACCACCGCCCACCCGACCGGGCTGCCCAGCTCGACCAGCCCGAACCCGGTGACCGCACCGGCGGCCAGCGCGAGGAGGACGGCCCTGACCAGACCCACCAGCGGCGTCACGGGCGGTCCAGACAGGCCACGACGCGCTCCAGCGCCCGCTCGGCGGACGCGGCGTCCTCGTCCGACACCCGCTCGGGTGCGCCGAACCTGGCGCGCTGGTAGAGCCCGCGCAGCGTCGCCGCCGCCTCCGTGTCCACCTCGTAGCGGGCCAGCAGCGCGCCGGTGAACTCCGTCGGGGTCTCGTGGTCCTGCCGGGGCGCACCGCCCGCCGCGGCGGCCTCCTCCAGGTTCAGCCACGCCGCCACCACGGCGTCCGACGGCGGGCCGGGAGGTCTCCCCCGCAGCTCGACGAGGGCCTTGCGGGCACCGGTGAGCAGCAGTTCAGCGCCGGGCCGCCCGTCCTCGGCGTCGTCCGGCGCCACGGCCACCGCCCCGGACTCGCGCCGGACCCGCTCGCGGCGCGGACCGAGCATCATCAGCGCCGCGCCGAGCGACGCGACGACCAGCACGCACAGGAGCACGACCAGCAGCGCCACCAACGACCCGCCGACCACGCCGACGACCCCTTCGGCCCGGCTCTCCTCGGACTCGGCGGAGGCCGCGGGCGGGACCGGGGCGGGACCGATCAGCGTGCCGTCGAAGGGGATCGGCGAGGTCCCGCGCGCCGCGAGCGCGACGAGCACGAGCCCCGCTCCCACCAGGAGCGGCACGGGCCACCGGGTCCTCATGTGGTCAGGATGCACGTCGACCCCGACAGCCGCCCACGTTTTCCCCCGGTCGTCCGCCGTTCACCGGGGTTCCGGTCCGGCCACCCGCGACGCCCGCCGCAGCACGTCCTCGACCATCGCCGGGGTCAGCCTCCCGGTGAACGTGTTCTGCTGGCTCACGTGGAAGCAGCCGAACACGTGCAGCGGCTCCCCGCCGTCGAGCGCGGGCAGGACCACCTCGACGCCGTGGCCGAACTTCGGCCGCGGGCGCGGCACCTCCCAGAACGCGGTCAGGACCGGCAGGAGCGCCTGCCAGCCGAATCCGCCGAGGACCACCACCGAGCGGAGCGAGGGCCTCAGCAGTTCGAGTTCCGCGACGAGCCACGGACGGCAGTTGTCGCGCTCCTGGGGCGTCGGCTTGTTCTCCGGCGGCGCGCACTTCACCGGTGCGGTGATGCGGGTCCCGTGCAGCTCCAGGCCGTCGCCGACGTGGTGCGCGGTCGGCTGCGAGGCCAGTCCGACGGCGTGCAGGGCGGCGTAGAGCACCTCGCCGGAGCGGTCGCCGGTGAACATCCGCCCGGTGCGGTTGGCGCCGTGGGCGGCCGGTGCCAGGCCGACGATCGCCAGGTGCGCGTCGGCCGGGCCGAAGCCGGGGACGGGGCGTCCCCAGTACTCCTCGTCGCGGAACGCGGCGCGCTTCACGCGGGCCACCTCCTCGCGCCACGCGACCAGGCGCGGGCAGGCCCGGCACGTGGTGACCTCCGCGTCGAGTTGATCGAGAGCGAGCACTCCAGTCCCCTTCGAACGTAGGGTTCGACCATGACCGACAAGGACAACGGCACGGCCGAGGACGAGAAGAAGGACGAGAAGGACATCCCGTCCGACGACCTCGTCACGGCCACGCACAGCATCACCGTCAAGCGGCGCAAGCTGAACTACACCACCACGACCGGCCGCGTCGTGCTGCGCCAGGAGGTGCTCACCGAGGGCAAGTTCGACGGCCACCAGCCCAAGGCCGAGGTCTTCGTGACCACGTACACGCTGGACGGGGCCGACCCGAAGACGCGGCCGGTGACGTTCGCGTTCAACGGCGGGCCCGGCTCGTCGAGCGTGTGGCTGCACCTGGGCCTGCTCGGCCCGCGCCGGGTCGTGACGGGTGACGTCGGCGCGCTGACGCCGCCGCCGTACGAGCTGGCCGACAACGCCGAGACCCTGTTGGCCCACAGCGACCTCGTGTTCATCGACCCGGTCTCCACCGGGTACTCCCGCGCCGTGAAGGGCGAGAAGCCCGGCGAGTACCACGGCTTCCAGGGCGACATCGAGTCCGTCGGCGAGGTGGTCCGGCTGTGGACCTCGCGCAACGGCCGGTGGATGTCGCCGAAGTTCCTCGCGGGCGAGTCGTACGGCACGCTGCGCGCGGCAGGCCTCGCCGAGCACCTCCAGACCCGGTACGGCATGTACCTCAACGGGCTCATGCTGATCTCGTCCGTCCTGGACTTCACCACGCTGGACTTCAGCGAGAACAACGACGTCGCGTACGCCCTGTTCCTGCCGACCTACGCCGCCATCGCCCACTACCACGGCCTGCACGGCGACCGGGAACTCGCGGACGTGCTCGCCGAGGCCGAGGAGTTCGCCTCGCGCGACTACCCGTGGGCGCTCAACCGCGGCCACCGGCTCACCGACGAGGAGCGCGCGGACGTCGTCACCCGGCTCGCCGCCATCACCGGCCTGTCCGAGGACTACGTGGACCGGGTGAACCTGCGGGTCGAGCACATCCGCTTCTTCACCGAGCTGCTGCGCCACCAGCGCCGGATCGTCGGCAGGCTCGACGGCCGCTTCACGAGCTGGGACGCGGACTACGGCCAGGAGCAGATGTCGGAGGACGCCTCGTACGCGGCGATCCTGGGGCCGTACGCGGCGGCGCTGAACCACTACGTGCGGGCCGAGCTGGAGTACTCGAACGACCTGCCGTACGAGATCATCTCGCGGGCCGTTCACCCGTGGTCCTACAAGGAGTTCGAGGGCCGCGCGGTGTCGGTCACGGCGAAGCTGTCGGCCGCGATGCGCGCCAACCCGCACCTGAGGGTGCACGTGGCGTTCGGCTACCACGACGGCGCGACGGCGTACTACGCGTCCGAGCACGTGCTGGCGCACCTGGCGATCCCGGCCGAGCTGCGGGAGAACATCGAGTCGGCGTACTACCCGGCGGGCCACATGATGTACGTGCACGAACCCTCGCGCGTGCAGCAGTCGAAGGACCTGGCGGACTTCGTGAAGTCCGCGTCGAACCGCTGACCGGACGGGGGCGGCCGGTGGGAACCGGGCGCCCCCGACGGGGTCAGACGACCGAGCGCTCCTCGGCGAAGTGGCACGCGCTCGGGTGGTCCCCGGCGCGGACGATCAAGGCGGGCTCCTCGGTGGCGCAGATGTCCTGCGCCTTCCAGCAGCGGGTGCGGAAGTGGCAGCCCGACGGCGGGTCGACCGGCGACGGCACGTCACCGGTCAGCCGGATGACGTCGCGCGTGCCGCGCTGCGTCGGGTCCGGCACGGGCACCGCGGACAGCAGCGCCTGCGTGTACGGGTGCGTCGGACGCTCGTAGATCTGGTCCTCCGTCCCCGTTTCCACGATCTTGCCCAGGTACATCACGGCGACCCGGTCGGACAGGTGCCGCACCACGGACAGGTCGTGGGCGATGAACACGTAGGACAGCCCGAGGTCGGACTGGAGTTCGCCCAGCAGGTTCATCACCTGGGCCTGGATGGAGACGTCCAGGGCCGACACGGGCTCGTCGCACACGATCACCTTGGGGCGCAGCGCGAGCGCGCGGGCGATGCCGATGCGCTGGCGCTGACCGCCGGAGAACTGGTGCGGGTAGCGGTGGATGTGCTCGGGGTTGAGCCCGACGGTGTCGAGCAGCTCCTGCACCTTCTGCCGCCGCGAGCCCTTGGGCGCCACCTCGGTGTGGATCTCGAACGGCTCGCCGACGATGTCGCCGACGGTCATCCGCGGGTTGAGCGAGGTGTACGGGTCCTGGAGCACGATCTGGATGTCGCGCCGCAGCCTGCGCAGCTCGGCGCCGCGCATGGCGAACATGTCGCGGCCCTCGAACGTGGCGCCGCCGGACGTCGGCGGCTCCAGCCGCATCAGCACCTGCGCGAGCGTGGACTTGCCGCAGCCGGACTCTCCGACGACGCCGAGCGTCTCGCCCTTGTTCAGGGTGAACGAGACGCCGTCGACCGCCTTGACGTGGCCGATGGTGCGCTTGAACAGCACACCGACGCGGACCGGGAAGTGCTTGACGAGGTCGGTGACCTCCAGGATCGGCTCAGCCACGGCTGACGACCTCCTCCGCGAAGTGGCACGCGCTGGTGCGGTCGAGGCCGAGCCGGTGGTTGGCGGGCACCTCGGTCGTGCAGACGTCCACGGCGCGCGGGCAGCGCGGGTGGAACGGGCAGCCGGACGGGATGTTCGTCAGGCTCGGCGGCAACCCCTTGATCGTCTTGAGCTCCTGGCCCTTGAGGTCCAGGCGCGGCAACGACTCCAGCAGCGACTCGGTGTACGGGTGGCCGGGCGCGCGGAACAGCTGGTACACGTCCGCGTGCTCGACGATCCGGCCCGCGTACATCACCGCGATCCGGTCCGCCACGTCCGCGACGACGCCGAGGTCGTGGGTGATCAGGATCAGGCCCATGTCGCGTTCGCCCTGGATCTCCCGCAGCAGGTCCATGATCTGGGCCTGCACGGTGACGTCCAGCGCGGTCGTGGGCTCGTCGGCGATCAGCATCTCCGGGTCGAGCGCGAGCGACATCGCGATCATCGCGCGCTGCCGCATCCCGCCGGAGAACTGGTGCGGGTACTCGCCCACCCGGTTCTTGGCGTTGGGGATCTTCACCAGGTCGAGCAGCTCGATCGCACGGGCGCGGGCGTCCTTGCGGGTCATCCCCCGCCGCACGCGCAGCTGCTCCTCGATCTGGAAACCCACGGTGAACACGGGGTTCAGCGCGGACAGGGCGTCCTGGAAGATCATCGCGATGCCGTCGCCGCGGACGTCGCGGCGGCGGTCGTCGGACGCGGTCAGCAGGTCCTCGCCGTTGAACCGGATGGCGCCCTTCGTGACGAACGCGGGCGGGGTGTCCAGGATGCCCATGATCGTCTGCGCGGTGACGCTCTTGCCCGAGCCGGATTCGCCGAGGACAGCGAGGGTCTCCCCCGCGTTGACCTGGTACCCGACCCCGTTGAGCACCTTCGCGACGCCGTCGCGGGTGCGGAACTCCACGTGGAGGTCCTCGACCTCCAGCAGTGGTGCGGTCACGGTCGGAACTCCTATCGCGACTTGGGGTCGAGGGCGTCGCGCACGGCGTCGCCCAGGATGACGAAGGCCAGCACGGTGATCGTCACGAACCCGGCGGGGAACAGCAGCATGTGCGGCGCCGCCTGGAAGTAGTCGCGGGACTCGCTGATCATCACGCCCCAGGACACCACCGGCGGGCGCAGGCCGATGCCGAGGAACGCGAGCGTCGCCTCGGCGCCGATGAACGCGCCGAGCGCGATCGTGGCGTACACCAGCACCGGCGCGACGGTGTTCGGCAGCAGGTGCCGGAAGACGATCCGCAGCGGGCTCGCGCCCAGGCCGCGGGCGGCCTTCACGTAGTCCTGCTGCTTCGCGACCAGCGTCGCGGACCGCATGATCCTCATCGACACGGGCCAGGACAGCACGGCGATGGACAGCACCACCTGGGTGATGATCCGCACCGCGCTGGGGTTCTCCGTCGGCGAGTTGAACGTCGTCAGGATGACGATCGCGCCCAGCACGAACGGGACGCCCGCGAAGATGTCGCCGAAGCGGGACAGGAGGCTGTCGACCCAGCTCTTCGCGTAGCCGGCGAAGATGCCGACCACGGAGCCGATCAGCACCGTGAGCAGCGTCGAGAACAGGCCGACGAGCAGCGAGGCCCTGGCTCCGTAGACGGCGCGGGCGTACACGTCGTAGCCCTGCACGTCGTAGCCGAACCACGCGTCGGCGGACGGCGTCTTCAGGTAGTTGTCCAGGTTCGCGGCCCGCGGGTCCACCGAGGTGAACAGCGACGGGAACGCGGCCATGACCACCACGATGAAGATGATCACCAGCGAGATGATGAAGGTCGGTTTGCGGCGCAGCTCGCCCCACGCGTCGCTCCACAGGCTGCGGGGCTTGCCCTGCCTCTGCGACGAGTCGTCCACGTGGCTGAGGTCGCCCACGGCGGAGGCGGCGGCCTTCTCCAGCCCGGCGCCGCTGGCACCAGGGTCACTCATAGCGGATCCTCGGGTCGAGAACGGCGTACAGGAGGTCGACGACCAGGCTCATCAGCAGGTAGACGAGGACGAGCATCGTGACCACGCCGGTGACGGTGATGCCCTCCTTCTCCTGGATGCCCCGGAAGATCAGGCCACCGATGCCGTTGATGTTGAACACGCCCTCGGTGACGATCGCGCCGCCCATGAGGCTGCCCAGGTCGGTGCCGAGGAACGTGATCACCGGGATGAGGGAGTTGCGCAGCAGGTGCACGCCGACGACGCGGCGGGTCGGCTGCCCCTTGGCGATGGCCGTGCGCACGTAGTCCGCGTGCCGGTTCTCGGCGATGCTGCTGCGGGTCAGCCTGGCCACGTAGGCCATCGACGTGCTGCCGAGGACGAAGCCCGGCAGGATCAGCTGGGCGAACGTCGGGTCGGTCGAGTCCACACCCACGTCGAACAGGTCGAGGCCCTGCGGGCCGAGGTAGAGGCGCAGCACGAAGCCCGTGACGAACACCGGGAGCGAGATCAGGAACAGCGTGGACACCAGGACGAGGTTGTCCAGGAAGCCCTGCTTGCGCAGACCGGTGAGGACACCCGCGGTGATGCCGATCAGGGCCTCGATGAGCAGCGCGATGATCGCGAGCTTCACCGTGGTCGGGTAGGCGGTGGCGATCTGCTCGCCGACCGAGATGCCCGAGAACGTGTCGCCGAAGTCGCCGGTGACCACGTTGCCCATGTACTTCAGGTACTGGAGGGGGAGCGGGTCGTCGAAGTTGAACTTCTCGCTCATCGCGGCGATGTAGGACTCGGGGCACGGCCTCTGCCCGCACTTGCCCGCGAACGGGTCCTGCGGGATCGCCCAGACGAGGGCGTAGATGATGAACGTGGTCCCGATGAACACCGGTATGAGCTGGAGTAGGCGTCGCAGCACGTAGCGACCCATGCCTGTGGCTCCTTGCGTGGTGGGATGCGCCTGAACGCGGGTCCGGCTCCGCGGTGGTGCTCGCGGAGCCGGACCGTTGCTCGGTTAGCCGTTCGGGGTCAGCCCTTGACGCGGAAGGCGGCCAGTTCGCCGTCGCGCTTGAAGGTCAGCTTGGCGGCGCTCAGGTTCTTCGAGTAGCCGCCGATGCCCTTCTCGGTCCAGACCGGGATGGACGGCAGGTCCTTGGCCATCAGCCTGTGGGCCTCCTGGTAGACCTTGATGGCCTCGTTCTTGTCGGCCGTGCCGTCGGCCTTCGCCAGCAGCGCGTCCACCGCGGGGTTGCTGTAGGTGGTGTCGTTGGACGACCCGCCGGTCTTGTACATCGGGTTGAGGAAGTTCTCGATCGACGGGTAGTCGGCGGACCAGTCCGACCGGCTCATGCCGGTGAGCTGCTGGCCGTCGACGATCTGCCGGAACGCGCCGAAGTTGGTCGCGCCCACGAACTCGCAGTCCACGCCGAGCGCGTCCTTGATGGAGTTGCAGGCCGCCTCCAGGGGCTCCTTGCGGCCACCGTCGGCGTTCGACTGGATCGTCAGCTTGCCGGTGAAGCCCGACTTGGTGAAGTACTCCTTGGCCTTCTCCTTGTCGTACTTGCAGAAGTCGCCGCACACGTTGGGCTCGTAGCCGTCGATGCCCGGCGGGACCCAGCCGTCGACCGGCGCGTAGGAGTTGGCGAGCACCGTCTTCGTGATCTGGTCGCGGTTGATGGCCAGCGCGATGGCCTTGCGCAGGTCCAGGTTGTCGAAGCCCGGCACGTAGTACGGGACGCCGATGGTGCTGATGCCGAGCAGGTTCGCGTTGAGCACGCGGTCACCGAGGTCGGACTTGTGCTTGTCGCCGATCTTGGCCGACGGGGGCAGCGCCTCCATGAAGTCCAGCTTGCCGCCGACCAGGTCCTGGTACGCGGTCTCCTGGCTGGAGTAGATCTTGATGTCCAGGGTCTTGAAGTGGACCTTGTCCTCGCCCTGGTAGTCGGCGAAGCGCTCCAGCTTGATCAGGGCGTTCGGCGTGCGCGACACGAACTTCATCGGGCCGTTGCCGATCGGCTTCGCCTCGAAGGCCTTCGGGTCGGCGAAGAACGCGTCCGGCAGCGGCGAGAACGGCAGGTAGCCGATCTGGCTGGTGAAGACCGAGAACGGGCCCTTCAGCGTGACCTTGAACTCGTAGTCGCCCACGACCTCCAGGCCGGACATCTTCTCCGCGGTCGGGGCCGCACCCTCGGTGGCCGGGGAGACGTCGTCGTAGCCCTGGATCTGCGCGAAGAAGGGGGAGCCCTGCTGGGCGTTCGGCGCGTAGGCGCCGTAGTTCCACGCGTCGACGAAGTTCTTCGCCTTCACGTCGGTGCCGTCGTGGAACTTCCAGCCCTGCTTGAGCTTGATCGTGTAGACCTTGGCGTCGCTCGTCGTGATCGACTCGGCCGCCAGGTTGTAGGTCGAACCGTCCTCGGCCTTGAAGCCGACGAGGCGCGTGTAGAGCGCCTCCACGGCCTTCGAGCCACCGGCTTCGGTGGTGTTCGCGGGCAGCAGGTTCGCCTTGGGCTCAGTGCCGTAGATCGACACCGTGCCCTCCTCGTTGGTCCCTGCCGCACTGTCCGAACTCGTCCCGCCACCGCAAGCGGTCAGCGTCATGACGAGCGCGACCGGTAGTGCGAGCCACGAGATCGAGCGTGATCGCGACATACATCCCTCCCACCTAATCTGGCGACTCCGCGGCGGCGGAGTACCTCACCCCCCGAAGGGCGGATTCCCAGAACGTGAGAGGGACGGTAATGCGGCAATGTCGCAGGCCGCTGGATTGGGCTGTCACGAACACGTCACGATCAATACCAATTACCACTTCAGGCGAGCGCGAACGCTATGCCGTCCAGGATGTCGTGCTCGCTCGCGATCAGCTCCGTGACCTCGGTGTTCGCCGCCAGGTGGTCGGCGATCGTCCGCACGACCAGCGCCCCGCCGATGATCACGTCGACCCGGCCGGGGTGCATCGACCCGATGGCCGCGCGCTCGTCGCGGCTCATCGCGAGCAGCCGCCCGGTGATCTCCCTCACCCGGTCCAGCGAGATCCGGGTGAGGTGGACCTCGTCCGAGTCGTACGCGGGCAGGTCCTTCGCGATGGCGGCCAGCGTCGTCACGGTGCCCGCGACACCGATCCAGCCCCGCGCCTTGGCCACCGGCACGGCCGCGAACGCCTCCGCGAGCACGTCGGACGCCACGCGGACCGCCTCGTCGACCTCGGCGGCCGTCGGCGGGTCGGAGCGCAGGCAGCGCTCGGTCAGCCGCACGCAGCCGACGTCGACCGACAGACCGGCCTCCACGGAGCTCCGGACGCCGTCCCAGGTGCCCACCACCAGCTCCGTGGAGCCCCCGCCGACGTCGGAGACCAGGAAGGGGCCCTCCTCGGGCTCCTGGTCGGCCACGGCGCCGGTGAACGACAGGCGGGCCTCCTCGTCGCCGGTGATGACCTCGGCCTCCACGCCGAGCACCTCGGCGGTCATCGCGAAGAACTCGTCGCGGTTGGCGGCGTCGCGGGTCGCGGACGTGGCGACCATCCGCACGCGCTCGGTGCCCTTGCGCCGCAGGACCGCCGTGTAGTCCAGCAGCGCGGCCCGCGTGCGGGCGATGGCCTCGGGGGCGAGCACGCCCGTGGCGTCCACGCCCTGGCCGAGCCGGACCACGCGCATCTCGCGGTGCACGTCGCGGAGCCGGTGGGCGCCGTCGTCGCCCGTGGTCACGTCAGCGACCAGCAGGCGGATCGAGTTCGTCCCGCAGTCGATCGCGGCCACCCGTGCCATCGCAGTCCTCCTCGTGTGTGCTCGCGCAGGACGGTAGCCGCCGGGAGCGCCGCGAACGACCGGAGGGGAACCCAGCGGACGCTGGGTTCCCCTCCGGTACGGGGTTGGACGCGGTTACGCGGGCTTCATCGACGAGGACGCGGCCACCGAGCTGCCCGCGGCGGGCGACGAGCCGGACGCGGGTGAGGACCCCTCGGCGGTCGTGGTGGTCGTCGTCGTGGTGGTGGTGGGCGGCGGGGGCGTCGGGCAGCCCGGCGGCACCGAGATGGTCGTCGTGGTCGTCGGGGTGGTCGACGTCGTGGTGCTCGTCGTCGTCCCGCCGGTGGTCGTGGTGGTCGACGTCGGGAAGGTCGGGCAGCTCGGGATGAGCGTGGTCGTCGTGCCGCTCGTCGGCGGCGTCGTCGTGGTGGTGGTCGACCTCGACGTGGTCGTGCTGGACGACGAGGAGCTCGACTGCGGCGGGTTCGACGTGGACGACGAGCCGGGGTTGCCGGTGCCGGTGTCGCCCGTCGGCGGGACGTCCGGGTAGTCGTCGTAGTCGTACGGCGGGTAGTAGTAGTCGGCGTCCGAGCCGCTGAGGTCGGGCAGCGAGTCGACGCCCTCCTCGTACTGGATCGCCCACGCCATCACGGTCGCGACGTACTCGTCGGAGTGGTTGTAGCGGAAGATCGCCTGCGCCCGCTGCACCGGGTCGTCCATGTCGCCGCCGCCGGAGCACAGGTAGTTGCCCGCGCCGACCGTGGCGTCGTAGATGTTGTTGGGGTTGCTCTCGCCGTCGCCGTTGCCGTCCGCGGCGAACGCCGCCCAGGTGCCGGGGATGAACTGCATCGGGCCGACCGCGCGGTCCCACGTCGAGTCGCCGTCGAAGGCGCCGCCGTCCGTGTCGTGGATCGCGGCGAAGCCCTGGCCGTCGAGCACCGGGCCGAGGATCGCGGGGGTGGCGTTGCCCTTGGCGTCCACCCGGCCGCCGCGCGCGTGGTTCGACTCGATGCGGCCGATGGAGGCGAGCAGCGACCACGACATGTTGCAGCCGGGCTTGGTCGCGGCCAGGCGCTCCTCGGCCCGCTGGTAGGCCTCCAGCATCACACCGGGGATGCCGGGGACGCCCTCGCCGAGGTCGTCGAACGGGTTGAGCCCGCCGCGCAGCGACTCCAGGTCGTCGGCGTCGGCGAGGAACGCGGCGCTCAGCTCGTCGGTCTCGGGGAGCCTGCCGCCCGCGCCGAGCTGGTCGTCGGTGGCGCCGCGGGCGCGGATCGCGCTGAGCACGTCGCCGGGGCCCGGCGACTCGGCCGCGATGTCGGAGCGGTTGGACGCGTTGATCCAGTCGAGGGTGCCGGTCCCGGTCAGCAGCGTCGGCGTGAGCATCGCGCAGGTGACCGTCGCGGCGATGCCCCACTGGCGCGGAGTCATCGTCGCGGTGCCCGCGACGACCCTTCTCGCCTTGCGCTTGCGGCCCCGTTTTTTCCGCACTGCCACGAAACACTCACTCCCTGAGCCTCATCGCCACCCGCCGGACCCGGTCCGGCGAACCGCATCACGCTCTTCCCCATCCACAACCCTGCCTCATTGACATCGCCGTGTCACGGGAACTCGTTGCCAACAGGACACGACTTTGTCCAACGAACCGGCGGTGGAACGGTTGCGTGACGGGTTTTTCACCGTTGACGGTGATGCGCGCCACGACCGCGGGCGGTGGTCCGAACGGCCGAAGCCGCTCAGGAGCCGGGGGCCGCGCAGTCGCCGCTGGGCCAGGACTCGGCCAACCGGTCGAGCGCCTCGTCGCCGAAGGGGTTCACGCCCCGGCCGACGGACAGCGAGTGGGCCACGTGGACGTGCAGGCACTTGACCCGGTCCGGCATCCCGCCCGCGGTGACCTTCGTGCCGAGCGACTCGATCGCGTCCCGCTCCGCGAGGTACGCCTCGTGCGCCCGCAGGTACGCGGCGGCCAGCTCCTCGTCCTCGGCGAGCCGCTCGGTCATCTCGCGCATCAGGCCGGAGCCCTCCAGCGTGCTGACCAACGAGTTCAGCCGCGAGCACGTCAGGTAGTACAGCGTCGGGAACGGCGTGCCGTCCTCCAGCCGGGGGTTGGTCTGCACGACCGACGCGTGCCCGCTGGGGCAGCGCGCCGAGATCCTGCGCATCCCGCGCGGCGCCCGGCCGAGCTGGGACGCCACGAAGTCGCGGTCCTCCTGCTCGATCGTCATCTCTTCGCCACCGACTGCCACAACTGCTGGTACCAAGACGTGTTCGCGGCCGGCGCCTTGGCCGGCCTCTCCTGTTCGGGTGTGCGCTCCTCGTCACCGGGGAGCTGGACGATGTAGGGGGTCTCGCCGGGCCGCACGTAGTGCAGCCGCTTGCGCGCCTCGGCCTCGACCTGCGCCGGGTCGTTCAGCTCGGCCTGCCGCTGCTCCAGCTTCGCCACCTCGGCGGCGAGCTGGCCCTGCTGCGCGGTCACCTGGCGCAGCTCGTCGCGCTGCGCCAGGTACGTCCGCAGCGGCACGGCGATGCTGAGCGCGAGCGCGCACAGCACCATCGCGAGCAGCGCCGCACGGCGGGTGCCGGACATGCCGAACGCGCCGCCCGTGCCCGCTCCCGCGCGGGTGCGGGCCTTGGACGGCGCTGGACGGCGGGCGCGGTCAGGCCGGGCCGCCGACGGAGCTGGGCTCCGCCGGCGGCGCCGGTCCCGATCGGCTTGGGGCACGGGGCTCAGGCCTCCGGCGTGTACCGCGGGAAGGCCAGGTCGCCCGCGTAGCGAGCGGCGTCGCCCAGGGTCTCCTCGATGCGGAGGAGCTGGTTGTACTTCGCCGTGCGCTCGCCGCGGGCGGGCGCACCGGTCTTGATCTGGCCGACACCGGTCGCGACCGCGAGGTCGGCGATGGTGGTGTCCTCGGTCTCGCCAGAGCGGTGGCTCATCATCGACTTGTAGCCGTACGACGTGGCCAGCGAGACCGCGTCGAGGGTCTCCGACAGCGTGCCGATCTGGTTGACCTTCACCAGCAGCGCGTTGGCCGCGCGGCGGGAGATGCCCTCCTCCAGGCGCTCCGGGTTGGTGACGAACAGGTCGTCGCCGACGATCTGGACGCGCTCGCCCAGCTCGGCGGTCATCTGGACCCAGCCGTCCCAGTCGTCCTCGGACAGCGGGTCCTCGATGGAGACCATCGGGTAGGAGTTGACCAGCTCGGTGTAGTAGCCGGTCATCTGCTCGGCGCTGCGCTTCGACTTCTCGAACGTGTAAGCGCCGTCGGAGTAGAACTCCGTCGCCGCCACGTCCAGCGCGAGCGCGATGTCGCGGCCCGGCGTGAAGCCCGCCTTCTCGATCGCGACCAGGATCAGGTCGAGCGCGTCGCGGTTGCTCGACAGGTTCGGCGCGAAGCCGCCCTCGTCGCCGAGACCGGTCGCCAGGCCCTTGCCCTTCAGCACGGACTTGAGCGAGTGGTACACCTCGGTGCCCCAGCGCAGCGCCTCGCGGAAGGACTCCGCGCCGATCGGCGCGATCATGAACTCCTGGATGTCGACGTCCGTGTCGGCGTGCGAGCCGCCGTTCAGGATGTTCAGCATCGGCACCGGGAGGACGTGCGCGTTCGGGCCGCCGATGTAGCGGAACAGCTCAAGGCCGCTGGACGTCGCCGCCGCCTTGGCCACGGCGAGCGAGACGCCGAGGATCGCGTTCGCGCCGAGGCGCGACTTGTCCGGGGTGCCGTCGAGGTCGACGAGCTTCTGGTCGACCACCCGCTGTTCCACGGCTTCGATGCCCACGAGTTCGGGGCCGATCTCGTCCAGCACCGCGGTGACCGCGCGGAGAACACCCTTGCCGTTGTAGCGCTTGGGGTCGCCGTCGCGCAGCTCGACCGCCTCGTGCTCACCGGTCGAGGCCCCGGAGGGAACCGCGGCGCGCTCCAACGTCCCGTCGTCCAGCGCCACCTCCACCTCGACCGTGGGGTTGCCTCGGGAATCCAGGATCTCCCGTGCGCCGACCTGCTCGATGACCGCCACTTGCGCTCCCTATTCAGCTGCATGTCGTCTCGGCCCCGAGCCTACTTGTGCGGCTCCGGGCCTCGTCGCAGGCACGCGAAATGCCGTGGTGATCACCGGGGCGCGCGTCCGAATGGCGGACCTGTGCACGCGGCCGTCCGACCGGCAGGATCAGCGCGGTGACCGTTCACGTGCGAACAGGTGGGACCGACGGCCCGGCGCTCGTGCTGCTGCACGGGCTGGGCGCGACCGGCGGCGTGTGGCTCGACGCCGCGCGGGCGTGGCCGGGTGCGTGGCTGGTCCCCGACCTGCCGGGGCACGGCCGGTCGGCCCCGCTGGCGGGGTGCTCGTTCGACGCGCTGGCCGCCGCGCTCGCCCCGGTCGTGCCGGTGGACCGGCCCGTCGCGGTGCTCGGCCACTCGCTGGGCGGCGTGGTCGCCCTCGCGCTCGGCTCGGGCCGGTTCGGACCGGCGGTCGACGTCGTGTGCGGACTCGGCATCAAGGTCCGCTGGACCGAGCAGGAGCTGGCGAAGGCCGGTGAGCTGGCCGGTCGGCCGTCGAAGGTGTTCCCGTCCCGCGAGGAGGCCGCCGAACGGGCGCTGAAGGTCGCCGGGCTGTGGGGGCTCGTGCCGTCGGACTCGCCGCTGGTCGACGACGCGCTGGTGGAGACCTCGGAGGGGTGGCGGCTCGCCCTGGACCCGGCCGCCTACGGCGTCGGCGCCCCGGACATGGCCGCGCTGGTCGCGGCCAGCCGGGCGCGGGTGGTGCTGGCTGCCGGCGAACGCGACCCGATGTGCCCACCCGAGCACCTGCTCGCGGTCGATCCGGGAGGGGTGGTGCTGCCGGGCGTCGGGCACAACGCGCACGTCGAGGAACCCGACGCGCTGGTCCCCCTGCTGACCCGGCTGCACGCCTCACTGGTCGGGTGAAAGTCCACGCGACACGGAGTCGTGTCATCCGGACGGCTGTCGAGGAAGACGCGATCGGTGGGTAGCGTTGATCGAACCATGACCGACAGCACCTTCGAGGCGTTCCGCCGGGCCGAGGCGCTGCTGTCCGAACGCCGTCCCCTCGAGGCGTTGCGGGAGCTGCGCACGGTGCTCGACGTCGCGCCGGACGTCCCCAGCGTGCAGCTGCTCGCCGGGCGGGCCTATCTGGGGTCCGCCCAGCTGCACCGTGCCGAGGAGGCGTTCCGGAAGGTGCTGGAGATCGATCCGAGTGACCACTACGCGCGGTTCGCGCTGGGGAAGACGTTGCAGCGGCAGAGTCGTTTCCCGGAGGCTTTGGCCCAGTTGAGGATGGCCGCCGTGATGAATCCATCTCCTGAGTACCAGGAGGCCCTGGGGGAGGTTGCGGCTCGGATCGCCGTGGATCGGGATCGGCGGGAGCGGTAGGGGGTCACCCCGATTTGCGAATGTCTCCGTGGTTGCCCGGTTTGTCAAGGCGGGAAAGCTGCAATTCATCGACAGGCCGGGAAACGGCTGCTCACCGCCACGCCGGAAAGCGACAGCTCGTTGTTGTGCCCAGCCGCGGAAGTGGACCGGGGGCGGTTGCTCACCGCTGGGTCGGGGCCAAGGCGCGAATGGACCTGGGGCGTTGGCGGTGGCTTTGCGGGTGAACCGGACCCGCTGGTTCGATCGTCCCGGTCATTCGATCGTCACGCTGGCTCTGGCGTAGGCGTCCGCGCCGCTGAAGACGTTCTGGCCGTACTCGGTCGAGTTGTTGTACTGCCAGACCGCTGCCCACCAGCCCTCGCTGCTGCCCATGTCCCGGCTGCCCGAGCAGAGGTAGCGGGCTGTGGCCAGGGCCGCGTCGTCGATGTTCTGCGGGTCCGGCGGGCTGCCGTCACCGTTCGCCCGCTGCGCGTACTTGACCCAGGTCGTGGGGATGAACTGCATCGGGCCCACCGCTCGGTCCCAGGTGGTGTCGCCGTCCAGCCTGCCGCCGTCCGTGTCGTTGATGGCCTTCACGCCCGGTCTGCCGTCCAGCGGGATGCCGATGATCGGGAGGGTCGTCCTGCCGTCGTCGCCCAGTTTGGCGCCGTTGATGAAGCCGTGGTGCGACTCGACCCTGCCCACGCCCGCCAGCGTCGCCCAGGAGATGCGGCAGCCCGGTGACTGCGCCCTCATCACCAGGTCCGCCGTGGCGTAGGCGCGCAGCGCCCTGCGGGGGATGTCGGTCTTCTCGGAGACCTTGCGGGTCCACTCGTCCATCGGGTCGGCGGTGTCGGACTGGCCGCCGGACGGGGCGGCCTGGGGGACCCGGCCCGCTTCGTCCGGGACGTCCGTGCCCGGTTCCACCAGCTGGAACGGGACGGGGAACTCGGCCTTCGGGGGCACGTACGGCTTGCGGTCGAGTGCTGCCAGGCCCCACGCGCCCGCGGCGACGATCATCAGCAGGAGCAGGGCCAGGCCCAGTCGTCCAGCGAAGCCGCCTGCCCCGCCGCGCGGACGCGGCGAGGGGGTGAGCTTGGACGGCGGAGTCACGACCACGGCCCCAGGCTACGTGCCAAATCGGCCCGTGACCGGGATGTGATCAGTGTCGAACGGAGCAACCTCGTCCGCTCCGGCCGTTTTGCCTGCACCTGACGGGTGCGAGGGCGGTGCGGACGCGATTTCCGGAACCGGTTCGGGTTCGGGGGCCGCCGCGTTCCGCGGCGGCCCCCTCCCGCTCAAGCCAGGGGCGGGAGCTGCGGCGGGACGGCTGCGGGACGGGTGACCAGTGCCTCCAGCGCCAGTTCTACGGCCCGGTCGAGCTGCGGGTCGCGGCCCGCGACGCGGTCCTGCGGCGTGATCACCACCTCGACGTCCGGGTCGACGCCGTGGTTCTCCACGCCCCACCCGTGGCCCTCGAACCAGGACGCGTAGCGCGGCTGGGTGACCGGGGTGCCGTCGATCAGCGAGTACTGGCTGTCGATGCCGATGACACCGCCCCACGTGCGGGTGCCGACGATCGGGCCGATGCCCAGCTCCTTGATGGCGACGTTCACGATGTCGCCGTCGGAGCCCGCGAACTCGTCGGTCACCGCGACCACGGGCCCGCGCGGCGCCTCGGACGGGTAGCTGTCGGAGGTCGTGTAGCCGCGGGCGACGGACCAGCCGATGATCCGCCTGCCGAGCTTCTCCACGACCAGCTCGGACGTGTGGCCGCCGGAGTTCTCGCGCACGTCCAGCACCATCGCCTCGCGCTGGAGCTCGACCCGCAGGTCGCGGTGCAGCTGCGCCCAGCCGCCGCCCATCATGTCCGGCACGTGCAGGTAGCCGACGCGGCCCTGCGACAGCTCGTGCACGCGAGCCCGTCGACCGGCGACCCAGGCGTGGTAGCGCAGCGCGGAGTCGTCGTCGAGCGGCACCACGACCACCCGCCGCAGCTCGCCACCGCCGCCGGGGCGGACCGTCAGCTCCACGGGCTTGCCCGCGGTGCCGACGAGCAGCGGCGCGGGGCCCGTGAGCGGGTCCACCTGGCGGCCGTCCACGCCGACCAGCGCGTCACCGGGGCGGATCGCCACGCCGGGCGCGGCCAGCGGCGAGCGGGCCGCGGGGTCGGACGTCTCGCCGGGGATGATCCGGGTGATCCGCCACGCCCCGCCCTCGTCGCGGGCGACGTCGGCGCCGAGCAGGCCCTGCGAGCGGCCCCCGTACCCGCCGCCCCCGCCCACGTAGGCGTGCGACGTGCCGAGTTCGCCCTGCACCTCCCACAGCAGGTCGACCAGGTCGGAGTGGCTGCCCAGCCGGTCGACCAGCGGCCGGTAGCGGTCCAGCACGCCCTGCCAGTCGACGCCGCCCATGTCGGTGCGCCAGAAGTTGTCGCGCATCAGCCGCCCGGCCTCGGCGTAGGCCTGGTGCCACTCGGCGGCCCTGTCCACGACGACCCGCACGCGGGACAGGTCGATGTCGATCGAGTCGGACTCGTCGTCGGGCTCGACCTTGCGGTCGGTCGGCACGAGCCGCAGCGACGAGCCGTCGGTGACGACCATCCGCTGCCCGTCGCCGGTCACGGAGTAGCCGTCCAGGCCGTCGACGAGCACCTCGGCCTTGAGCTTGGCCAGGTCGAAGCGCTCCAGCACCGACCGCGGCGGTCGGGCGTCGGGGCTGGCCATGTTGTCGCCGAGCACGCCGACCAGCGGGCTGCGCCGCCACAGCAGGTTCCCCCTGGCCGCGGTGAGCTGCGCGTAGCGCGCGGCGGCCACCGGGATCGTCACCACGCGGTCCGCCAGGCCGTCCAGGTCCACGACGGTGATCGGGTTCTCGTCGTCGCCGTCCTTCGCCTTGTCCGACGGGTCGTCGTCGCCGATCGGCCTGCCGAGCCGGTACGGGTCGAACGGCGACGGCGTGGTCGCGGCGAGCGGCAGCAGGTACGGGCGGCAGCCGGTCGGGAACGACAGGTCGAACACGTAGGCGTCGTAGACGGGGTCGAAGCTGCGCACCGACAGGAACGCCAGGTACCGGCCGTCCTCGGTGAACGCGGGCGAGAAGTCGGTGAACCGCAGCGGCGTCACGTCCACGGTGGACAGGTCCGTCGTGTTCGCCATCCTGATGTTCTGCAACGGCCTCGGGCCGGGGTGCGACCAGGCGAGCCAGTTCGAGTCCGGCGAGAACGCCAGGTCGCTCACGAGCGGGTTCGCGCCGGACACGACCTCGCGCAGCTCGCCGGACTCCACGTCGACCAGCAGCAGCCTGCCGTCGTGGGTGGCGACCGCGATCCGGCGGCCGTCGGGCGACACCACCAGCTCCTCCACGTGCCCGAGCTGCCCGACCGCGACGCGGCGGGGCGTGTTGCCCGGTTCGACGCCGCCGACGGGCGCGAACTCCAGCCCGTCCTCCCCCTCGGCGTCGGTGACCCACACGACCTGGCCGGACTCGCCGATGACCCTCGGCAGCCTGGCGCGGACGCCGGGCTGCTCGGCCAGCGCGCGGGCGGGGCCGTCCCTGTGCGTCACCCAGTGCACGGTGCCGCGCACCTCGACCACGCTGGCGCGGCCCGTCCTGTCCGGCGACACGTCCTCGACGTTGTGGCTCGCGCTGACGTGCCGCGGCCTGCGGGAGTTGCGCGGCCCGCCGAGCCGGACGTCCAGCCGCCGCGGCTCGGCCTCCAGGCCGTCCAGCAGCCACACCTCGCCCGCGTGCTGGTAGACGACGCGGGTGCCGTCGGTGGTCGCGGCGCGGGCGTAGAACTCCTGCTCGGTGTGCCGCCGCAGGTCCGTGCCGTCCGGGAGGACGGAGTGGACACCGCCCACGCCGTCGTGGTCGGACAGGAACGCGAGCCTGCCGCCGACCCACATCGGCGAGGTGAGCGACGACGTCAGCTCGGGCAGGATCCGGTGGAACTCGTCGTCGCCGTCGAGGTCGAGCCACAGCTTGGCCGCCGACCCGCCGCGGTAGCGCTTCCACCAGGCCGGGTCGCGGCCGTAGGAGCTGGTGATCGCCCGCACCCCGTCGGGGCCGTGCGCGACGTCGCCGACCCAGCCGAACGGCAGCCGCCCGGCGGGTCCGCCGTCGAGCGGCACGGCGTGCGCCCACGACCGGTCCGACGTCGCCTCACGGGCGGCGGTCACGGCCACCACGGCGCCGTCCGGCGTCCAGTCGGCCACCCTGGTCGTGCGGTGCCCCCAGTGCGTCAGCCGCTGCGACTGCCCGCCCTCGACCGGCGCGACGTGCACCTCGGGAGCCCCGTCGCGGGTGCTGGCCCAGGCGAGGGTGGAGCCGTCCGGGGCGAACCTCGGGTTGCTGACCGGCACCTGGTCGGCGGTCACCCGCCACGCCCGACCGCCGTCGATCGGGGCCAGCCAGACGTCGTCCTCGGCCACGAACGTCACGAGGTCGTCGTGCAGGTGCGGGAAGCGGAGGTATGCGGGTTCGATCACACCTCGACGTTAGCGGGCCAGAACCGGCGCCAGTCCTCGGTGTCGAGAGTGGTGATTCCTTCGAGACGTGCCGCGGTCTCGGCCGCGCGGACGTTGCCCGCAAACGTGCGGGCCACCGCCCGGAGCTCGGTTTCGGGGTCCTCCCCCGCGAGCTTCGCCAGCGCCGCCACCACGAACAGGGTCGTGCCGGAGTCGTCGCCCTCGGGGAGGAGGTCGACCGGGAAACCCGCTCGCCCGGTGCGCTGCGCCAGCTTCGCGGCGAGCGCCACGGCGGGCTGGCCGAGCGCGACACCGTCCACACTGGACTCGCGCTGCTTCTCCTGCTGCTTCAGCTCCTCCCAGCGCACCTGCTGCGTCGAGGAGTCGCGCACGCCCGCCGAAGTACGCTGCTCGGCTGAGGCGGCATCCAATCCCGAGTCGCCGCCCGCGAACACGTGCGGGTGCCTGCCGACGAGCTTCGCCACCAGTTCGGCGGCCACGTCGTCCACGGTGAACGCGTCCGAGCCGTGCTCGGCGGCGACGCGGGCGTGGAACAGGACCTGGAGCAGCACGTCGCCCAGCTCCTCGCGCATGGCCGCGCGGTCACCGTCCTCGATGGCCTCCAGCAGTTCGAAGGTCTCCTCGACCAGGTACTGCCGGAGCGTGTCGTGGTCCTGCTCGGCGTCCCACGGGCACCCGCCGGGCGAGCGCAGCCGGTCCATCACGGCCACCGCGTCGAGCAGGCCCGCACCGACGGGCAGGCGGACCACGGGAGCGCCCTCGGCGGCCAGGGCCGCGGCGGCGGGGTCGGCGGCCGACACCGCGACGAGCACGACGGACTCGTCGCGGGCCAGCTTCACCAGCTGCTCGGGCGCGGGCGGCGGCTCGTCGACGCCGAACACGTGCACCGCGCCGCGCAGGTGCGGCAGCGCGGCGACCGGCAGCACGTCACCGGCGCCGCGCAGGACGACGGCGCACCCAGGGGCCAGCGTCACGGCTTGGGCTGCTGGACGGCGATCTGGAAGCCCGCCTTCTCGCCTTCGCTCGGCGCGAGACCCATCGTGGAGGTGTCCCACACGCCGTAGCGCGGGTTGACCCGGATGTTCAGCTCGTCGGACAGCGGCTGGAGCATCCGCAGGCCGATGCCCGCGAGCACGTCCGGCGTCAGCTCCTGCGACGAGCCCTCGGCCGACGGCCGCGCGTCCGTGGAGCGCTCCTTGACGTGCGCGACGATCCAGTTGCCCTGCTCGGGCGACGGCGGGAACGCGATCACCGTGTTCTCCGCCACGCCGAACAGCAGCGTGGTCGCGAGCTGCGGCGACTGCGCGGAGGACACCTGGGCGTTCTCCTCGCCCGCCTGCGAGTCCTTCTGCTTGGCGTCGCGGACGAACTGGGCCATCTTGCTCGGGTCGCGCGAGACCTGCTTGGCCTTGTCGATCGCCTCTTGCGTGTCGTTCGCGTAGAAGTAGTCGAACTTCACCGCGAGCTTGTCCGCGTACTTGCGGCCGATCTCGACCTGGAGGAGCTGGTCGCGGGCGCGCTCGTCGCGGAAGGTGTTCGCGTCGAAGAACGTGCCCTCGCTGAGCTGCTCGGCGCCGCCCGCCTGCTCCAGCAGGTCGCTCAGCATGTCCTCGGAGACGCTGACCTTCTCGCGGTCGGCGGCCCGCAGCGTCAGCTCGTGCTGGATCTTGAACGTGAGGATGTCGCGCGCGGTCTTGTCCAACTTCGCCTGCGGCGCGCCGCCCTCCTGCGTCCGCGCGTCCTCGGGCTGGCGGTCGAGGTAGCTCGACAGCCTCCCCTGGACGAGGTTGAGCGGGATCACGGTGTCGCCCACGATCGCGGCCGAACCAGCCTGCGCCGGACCTGAGCCGCAGCCCGCGAGGAGCAGCGCGGCAGCAGCGCCGAGCAGGGTGAATCGACGGTACCGGGACCTCAGCACAGTGCTCACGAAGCTACCTTCTCACGTCCCAGTGGTCACGCTCACAGCGCTACCCGCCAACGACTCCAGGAAGTGCCCGCACCAGTCGAGCAACTCCTGGTCGCGGAGCTGCGGTGCACCCATTCGGCCGCCCGCGGCGCCCTCCGTCGGCCGCGGCACGGACACCGTGGACACGGACTCCTTGTACACGGCCTTCGGGTGCAGCCTGCGCAGCCGGACGAGCTGCGAGTCCCTCAGCGGCAGCGGCGCGAACCGGATCGTGTTGCCCTGCGTCGCGACCTCGGTGACGCCGTGGCGGCGGCACGCCTGGCGCAGGGTGGCGACCGCGAGCAGCCGGTCGACCGGCAGCGGCGGCGTGCCGTAGCGGTCCTTCAGCTCGTCCAGCACGGCCTGGAGGGCGGCGGCGTCCCCGGCGGCGGCGATCTTGCGGTAGGCCTCCAGCCGCAGCCGCTCGCCCGGCACGTAGTCGTGCGGGATGTGCGCGTCGACCGGCAGGTCGATCCGGACGTCGGCCAGCTCCTCCTCGACCTCCGACTCGGCCCCGGCGTGCTTGCGGAACGCCTCCACGGCCTCGCCGACCAGCCGGATGTAGAGGTCGAAGCCGACGCCCGCGATGTGGCCCGACTGCTCCGCGCCGAGGATGTTGCCCGCGCCGCGGATCTCCAGGTCCTTCATCGCGACCGCCATGCCCGCGCCCAGCTCGGTGTTCTGCGCGATCGTGGCGAGCCGGTCGTGCGCGGTCTCGGTGAGCGGCGACTCCGGCGGGTACAGGAAGTAGGCGTACCCGCGGTCGCGGCCACGGCCCACGCGGCCCCGCAGCTGGTGCAGCTGCGAGAGGCCGAGCATGTCGCCGCGCTCGACGATCAGCGTGTTCGCGTTCGAGATGTCCAGGCCGGTCTCGACGATCGTCGTGCACACGAGCACGTCGTACTCGTTCTCCCAGAAGCCCTCGATGATCTTCTCGAGCTTGTCCTCGTTCATCTGGCCGTGCGCGGTCACGACCCGCGCCTCCGGCACCAGCTCGCGGATCTTGCGCGCGGCCTTCTCGATCGACGACACCCGGTTGTGCACGTAGAAGACCTGGCCGTCGCGCAGCAGCTCGCGCCGGATCGCCGCGCCGACCTGCTTGTCGTCGTAGCCGCCGACGTAGGTCAGGATCGGGTGGCGCTCCTCCGGCGGGGTCAGGATCGTCGACATCTCCCGGATGCCCGCGAGGCTCATCTCCAGGGTGCGCGGGATCGGCGTCGCGGACATGGTGAGCACGTCGACGTGCGTGCGGAGCGCCTTGATGTGCTCCTTGTGCTCCACGCCGAACCGCTGCTCCTCGTCCACGATCACCAGGCCGAGGTCCTTGTACCGCAAGCCCTTCTGCAACAGCCGGTGCGTGCCGATGACGACGTCGACCGAGCCGTCCTCCAGCCCCGCGACGGTCTGCTCGGCCTCCAGCGAGTCGGTGAAGCGCGACAGCCCCTTCACCGTCACGGGGAACGCGCGCATGCGTTCCGCGAACGTGTTCAGGTGCTGCTGCGCCAGCAGGGTCGTCGGCACGAGCACCACGACCTGCTTGCCGTCCTGCACCGCCTTGAACGCCGCCCGCACCGCGATCTCGGTCTTGCCGTAGCCGACGTCGCCGCAGATGACCCGGTCCATCGGGACCGACCGCTCCATGTCGGCCTTGACCTCGTCGATCGCCGCCATCTGGTCGATCGTCTCGGTGAACGGGAACGCGTCCTCCAGCTCCCGCTGCCACGGCGTGTCCGGCGCGAACGCGTGGCCCGGCGCGGACTGGCGGGCCGCGTAGAGCTGCACCAGCTCGGCGGCGATCTGCTTGACCGCCTTGCGAGCCTTGGTCTTCGTGTTCTTCCAGTCCGACCCGCCGAGCTTGTTCAACGTAGGCAGCTCGCCGCCGACGTACCGCGAGATGTCGTCGAGCTGGTCGGTCGGCACGAACAGGCGGTCGCCCGGCTGGCCGCGCTTGCTGGAGCCGTACTCCAGCACCAGGTACTCGCGGGTCGCGCCCGCGACCGTGCGCTGCACCATCTCCACGTACTTGCCGATGCCGTGCTGCTCGTGCACGACGTAGTCGCCGGGGCGCAGGGCCAGCGGGTCGACGCTGTTGCGCCGCCGCGACGGCATCTTGCGCATGTCCTTCGTGGACGTCCCGCCGCGACCGCCGGTCAGGTCCGTCTCGGTGAGCACCACCAGCGCCAGCTCGGGGATGGAGAAGCCCTCTTCGAGCGTGCCCCGCACCACCGTGACCAGTCCGGCCTTCGGCGGCTCGACCAGGCCGTCCTCCGCCAGCGTCGACGCCACGTCGGCGTCGCGGAGCTGCTGGGCCGCGCGCTGCGCCGTCCCCGTTCCGGGCACGACGAGCACCGCCGTGCCGCCGGTCGCGACGTGCGCGCGCAGGTCGGCGAACGCCCGCTCGATGTCGCCCTGGTAGGCCTCGACGTGCTTGAGGTCGAGGCGCAGCACGTCCTCGCCCTCGCTGGTGAGCTGGCTCAGCGTCCACCACGCCCGCCCCCTGGCGCGGGCCGCGTCCGCCGCCTCGGCCAGGCTCCGGTACGCCGACGCGCCGAGGTCGATCGGCGCCTTGCCGCCGCCCGCCGCAGCCATCCACGACGCTTCGAGGAACTCCTGGCCGGTCCGCACCAGGTCCTGCGCGCGGGCCCGGATCTTCTCCGGGTCGGCCAGCAGCACCCGCGTGCCGTCCGGGACGATGTCGGTGAGCATCTGGAGCTCGCCCTCGCAGAGCGCCGGGATCAGCGCCTCCATGCCCTCGGACGGGATGCCGTTCACGATCTTGTCGAGCATCTCCACCAGGTGCGCGTCCCCCTGGTGCTCGGCCGACAGCGCCGCCGCGCGCGCCTTCACGTCGTCGGTCAGCAGCATCTCGCGGCACGGCGGCGCGGTGAACCCGCGCACCTCCGTCGGCAGCGAGCGCTGGTCGGCCACCGAGAACGGCCGGATCTCGCTGACCTCGTCGCCCCAGAACTCGACCCGCAGCGGGTGCTCGGCGGTCGGCGGGAACACGTCCAGGATCCCGCCGCGCACCGCGAACTCACCGCGCTTCTCGACCATGTCGACCCGCGCGTAGGCCACGTCCACCAGCCGCTGCACCAGCTCGGCGAAGTCGAACTCCACCCCCACCTCCAGGTGGACCGGCGTGAGTTCACCCAGTCCGGGCGCCATCGGCTGGATCAGGCTGCGGACGGTCGTCACCACGACCCTCAGCGCCCCCGCCGGGTGCTCCTCCGGGTGCGCCAGCCGCCGCAGGACCTGCAACCGGGCACCGACCGTGTCCGCCCTCGGCGACAGCCGCTCGTGCGGCAGCGTCTCCCACGACGGGAAGTGCACGACCGAGTCCGGGCCGATCAGGTCGCACAGCTCGGAGGTCAGCTCATCGGCCTCGCGCCCGGTCGCCGTCACCACCAGCACCGGCCGGTCGGCACCCCGCGCCGACGCCAGCGCCGCGGTGACCAGCGGGCGCGCGGCGGGTGGGCCCTCCAGTTCCAGCGACGGCTCGTCCGCGGCGTCGACCAGCGCGCGCAGCGCCTTGTCGGACAGCACGGTGGTCAGCAGGCCGGACAGCGGGCCGGGCTGGGGCATTTCGGGGCTCCTGTGCGTGAAACGCGGACAGACCCCTGCCTGGGACTGATTGCTCCCAGGGAGGGGTTCTCGGCCTCCAGCGTAACTCGGTTGCGGCGCCCGGCACGCTGGAGTGGTGAAGCACAAAGAGGTCAGGGCCGACTACGACGATCGGCACATCACCGTCTACCAGGCGTATTCGCCCGCCATCGCGTTGCAGGCGCTGGAGGCGGGCACGTTCGTGCCCCCTTTCAAACCCGATCGGATGACATGGGTGAAGCCGTCGTTCCTGTGGATGATGTACCGCTGCGGCTGGGGCCTGAAGGAGGGCCAGGAGCACGTGCTGGCCGTGCGCGTGACCCGTTCGGGTTTCGAGTCGGCGCTGCGGGACGCCGTCCTCAGCCACGACCGCTCGGTCCGCAAGCCGGAGGTCCGCGTCCAGTGGGACCCCGAACGCGACCTGCACCACAACGCCCTCGACCACCGTTCCCTGCAACTCGGCCTGGCGGGCGCGACCAGCACCCGCTACGTCGCCGAGTGGATCACCGGGCTGACCGACGTGACACCGCTGGCGCGGGAGGTCCACGCACTGGTCCGCGCGGGCTCGCTCGACGAGGCCACCGCCCTGCTCCCGGTCGAGCGCCCGTACCCGCTGCCGGAGGACGTCCGCGAGCACCTCGGCGCCTCGGCCTGAACACCGACCACACCTCGAACCAGTCATTGTGGACACATGAGCAGACTCGTCGGGGTTCTGGTCTTGGCTCTCGCAGCCGGGTGCACGACAACGGCCTCCGGTGGTGGCGCGCCGCCCGCTGAAGCCCCGTCCGGTCTCAAGGTGGAGCAGGTCGTCGGCGGCCTGAGCCACGCCTGGGACGTGGGGTTCCTGCCCGACGGGCAAGTCCTGGTGACGCAGCGCCCCGGCAAGCTGACCCTCGTCGAGGACGGCAGGGCGACCGACCTCGTCGCCGACCTGGACGACGTGCAGCCGCGCGGCGAGGGTGGACTGATGGGTCTGGTGGTGCACCCGGACTTCGCCACCTCCCGGCTGTTCACCACCTGCCAGACCTCGCGCGAGGACGTCCGGCTCGTCACGTGGCAGCTGTCCCCCGACAACGCCAGCGCCGTGCGGGTCAAGAACCCGCTGCTGGGCGGGCTGCCGGTGGCCGCGAGCGGCAGGCACTCGGGATGCAGGCCGACGCTCGCCCAGGACGGGGCGCTGCTCGTCGGCACGGGTGACACGGCGCAGGGCTCGTTCTCGCAGGACCTGGCGAACCTGGGCGGCAAGGTGCTGCGGATCGACCTGGCGACGGGCGCGCCGCTGCCGGACAACCCCACGCCCGGCAGCCGGGTCCTCACCTACGGCCACCGCAACGTGCAGGGCGTGGCCGTGCACCCGAGGACGGGCCGGGTGTTCACCGCCGAGCACGGGCCGGACGTCGACGACGAGCTGAACCTGGTCGAGCCCGGTGCGAACTACGGCTGGGACCCGAGCCGGGGCGGCACCGAGCCCGGTTACGACGAGAGCGTGCCGATGACCGACCTCACCCGGTTCCCGGACGCCGTGGAGGCGGTCTGGAAGTCCGGTGACCCGACCGAGGCGATCTGCGGCGCGGCGTTCCTGTCCGGCGCGCAGTGGGGCGACCTGGACGGCGTGCTGGCGGTGAGCGCGCTCAAGGGCTCGAAGCTGATGCTGTTCACGCTGACGCCGGAGGGCGGCGTCCACTCGGTGGCGGTCCCGCCGGAGCTGGACGACACCAGGGGCCGTCTGCGCGGCGCCCGGCTGGGCCCGGACGGCGCGCTCTACGTCACGACGTCCAACGGCACCGACGACGAGCTGCTGAAGGTCACCCGCGGCTAGCGGATCGTGAGCCTCGGCTTGTGGTCCATGTGGGACAGGCCCCGCCACGCGAGGTTGACCAGGTGCGCGGCGACCTCGTCCTTCTTCGGCTTGCGCACCTCCAGCCACCACTGGCCGGTGAGCGCGACCATGCCGACGAGCGCCTGGCTGTAGAGCGCGGCGAGCTTGCGGTCGTAGCCGCCCTGGGAGAAGTGGGTGCCGAGGATGCTCTCGACCTGGGAGGCGATGTCGTTGAGCAGCGAGGAGAACGTGCCCGTCGCCGACGCGACCGGTGAGTCGCGCACCAGGATGCGGAACCCGTCCGACGAGCCCTCGATGTAGTCGAGCAGCGCGCACGCGGCCTGCTCCAGGAGTTCGCGCGGGTGCCCGCCGGACAGGGCGTTGACGATCTGGTCCATCAGGGCTTCCATCTCGCGGTCGACGACGACCGCGTAGATGCCCTCCTTGCCGCCGAAGTGCTCGTACACGACGGGCTTGCTCACGCCCGCGCGGTGCGCGATCTCCTCGACCGAGGTGACCTCGTAGCCCTTCTCGGCGAACAGGGCGCGCGCGACGTCGAGGAGCTGCTCGCGCCGCTCCTTGCCCGTCATCCGGACCCTGGCGACCGGAGCCGCGTCGGGGTCGCCCTTGCGCCGTCTCGCCGTCATCCCGGTCACCCTAGGCGCACGGCGACCTGGCAAAACGCGCGCCCCTCGCCACGCGACCCGTGGCGAGGGGCGCGCGGGGATCACGTCCGGCTGATGCGCCGGAGGCGCTGCTCGTCGGGCCAGCGGACGTTCGTCGCCCAGCCGAGCCGCTCGAACACGCGGATGAGCCGCGCGGAGATGTCGACCTGGCCGCGCCGCACGCCGTGGCGGGCGCACGTCGGGTCGGCGTGGTGCAGGTTGTGCCACGACTCGCCGAACGACAGGACCGCGAGCGGCCAGAAGTTGGCGGACTTGTCGCGGGCGGCGAAGGGTCGGTCGCCGATCATGTGGCAGATCGAGTTCACCGACCACGTGACGTGGTGCAGGAACGCGACCCGGACCAGCCCGGCCCAGAAGAACGCGCTCAGCGCGCCCTGCCAGGACAGCGTGACGAGGCCGCCGAGCACCGCCGGGGCCAGCAGGCTCACGACGGTCCACAGCACGAACCGCCGGTTGACCCCGACCAGGTCGTCGTCGGCGAGCAGGTCGGGGGCGAAGCGCCGCGCGTTGGTGTTGTCGCGGTCGAACAGCCAGCCCGTGTGGGCGTGCCAGAAGCCCTTGGCCAGTGCGGCGGGGCCGGTGCCGAACAGCCACGGCGAGTGCGGGTCGCCCTCGCGGTCGGAGAAGGCGTGGTGGCGGCGGTGGTCGGCGACCCAGTCGATGACCGGGCCCTGGAGGGCGGTGCTGCCCATGACCGCGAGCGCGATCTTCAGCGCCCGGTTGGCCTTGAAGGAGCCGTGGGTGAAGTAGCGGTGGTAGCCGACGGTGATGCCGAGGCCCGCCAGGCAGTAGAAGACGGCGAACAGGACCACGTCGACCCAGCCGAGGCCCCAGCCCCACGCGAACGGGACGGCGGCCAGCAGTGCCAGGAACGGCACGACGACGAACACGTGGACGGAGATCTGCTCGGCGGTGCCGCGCCGTCCGTCGATGATCGGTTTCGGACCGTTGCCGGTGGACCGGCCGATGGTGCTGGTCATGCGTCGTACCTCGGGGTGTGTGGGGTCGGGACTCAACCTACGCATCCGTAACTTACGGAAGCGTAGGTTAGGGCATCCTTGTTTGGCCAGTGGTCCCACCCCACCCGTCGCGGCCGGGACGTTCCGCCCGGACACCACGCGACCTGCGCGGTCATCATGTGCGGGTGGAGCAACCCAACGTCCGGCCGCGCCGCCGCCGGATCGCAATCCTCACCGCGCTCGGCGTGGTCGTCGTCCTGCTGCTGCTCACCGGCGCCGTGCTCGGCGGCGGCTGGTACTACAGCGGGCAGCTGCTCGAACCCGCGAACTCCCGCCCCGGCTACCCGGACACGTCCGCGGGACCCGTCGGGGACGCCGAGGAGCCCGCCGTGCTGCTGGAGCAGTCCGAGGACACCGTCCTGCCCGGCACGTGGGGACTGCTGTGGGACGGCGGGGCCGCCCGCGTCGGCCCGGTCGAGGGCCGTCCGGACGGCAAGGTGCGCCGCCCGCTGGTGGCGGGCACGGCCCCGCCCGCCGGTACGAAGGTGCGGATGGCCACCACCGTCTGGGCCACCGACCCGAAGGCCGCGCTCGGGCTCGACTTCACCGACGTGGAGGTCGAGACCGAGCTGGGCGCCGCGCCCGCGTGGTTCGTCCCCGGCACCTCGTCCACGTGGGTGGTCGCCGTGCACGGCCGCGCCGGGTCGCGCTCCGAGGCGCTGCGGGTGCTGCCGCGGCTGCACGAACGGGGCCTGCCGACGCTGGTCGTGACCTACCGCAACGACACCGACGAGGGCGCCCCCGCGTCCCCGGACGGCCTCTACCACCTCGGCGGCACGGAGTGGCGCGACGTCGAGGACGCCGTGGAGTACGCCAAGGCCAACGGCGCGGCGAACGTGCTGCTCTACGGCTGGTCGATGGGCGGCGCGATCATCGGCCAGCTGCTCGCGCGGTCGCCGGTGGCCCCCTCGGTCACGGGGGTCGTCCTGGACGCGCCGGTCACGAGCTGGACGAAGACCCTGGAGCTCCAGGCCGCCAACCGGGGCGTGCCGACGGCGATCGTGCCGGTCGCCGAACTCGTCTCCGACTGGCGGGCGGACATCGGCTTCGACCGGTTCGACCTGGTCGAGAACCCGCCCGCGGTGAAGCCGAGGACGCTGGTCTTCCACGGCGACGCGGACGGGACCGTGCCCGTGCGGGGTTCGCGGGACCTGGCCGCGGCGGCCGAGCGCCTCCGGTGGCCGCTCCGGTACGTCGAGGTGCCGGGCGCGGACCACACGGCGGCGTGGAACACCGACCAGGCGGCCTACGAGAGGAATCTGGGCGACTTCCTGACCAGCGTGATCAGCACCTCTTGACCTGGCACAACACGGTACGTCATGATCGAATTACACAATGGTGGCGGCCAGTTGAGTGGTCGTGCGACCAAGTGCGGCGCAGGCATGACAACATGTGTTCGCGCGGGCGGGGCTTGCCCCGCCCGATCCGCCATGGTGTAAAGGCAGCACCTCTGATTTTGGTTCAGATGGTCCAGGTTCGAATCCTGGTGGCGGAGCGGAACAGCCGGACCGGGGCCTCCGGTCCGGAGCCCTGCGGTTGTTGCATGGGGGTGTGGGTCGCTGCACGACGAAGCGGTCGATGAGCAGGACAACGTGTCGCCAGCGCTGCACGAGATGTCCGACGCCTGGCTGGTCGGCCGCGCGCAAGAACTCATGGCGATCGCCCAGAGCAGCCACCTCGCGGACCAGCTCGACGCCGCGAGCGAGGTCGACGAGATCCTCGAAGAGGCCCAGGGTCGCGGTGAGCCGCGGATCGTCGCACAGCTGCTCAGGGCCGCCGCCGTCGTCCGGCTCGTGACCCCCGGCCTGGTCGACCTGTCCGACCCCCTGCTCGACGAGATGCTCGCGCACACGCAGCGGCACGGCCTGGTCGTGCTGGAGGCCGAGGCGCACGCCCTGCGCGGTCGCCGGTTCCTGCTGGGCAACGTCGAGGACAAGGCGCTCACCGAGGTCGCCCGCGGGCTCGCGATGCTCGAGGAAGGCCTCACGCCGGACCCGGTGCTGGACAAGCGCACCTGGAACCGGCTGCTCGCCTCCGCGTTGCAGAGCACGGGCCTCGTGCTCACCCAGCTCGGCGTGTTCGCGCTCGCCGACGAGGTCCTGGCCAGGGCGAACGAGGCCATCAGGGAGAGCGCGGGCCCGCACCAGATCTACGTGCACCTGCTCAACCGCACCCGGCTCAAGATCGGCTGGGGGCTGCGGATCGAGCGGGTCGACAACTTCGACGAGGCCATGGCGCACTTCGCGATGGCCTCGGCCATCGCGAAGGCCGTGGAGGGCCCGTTCCGCGAGTCGCTGCACCCCGGCCGCCGCGACCGCTCGGCCGCCGACCAGGTGCCGGTGATCGGGGCCGCGCACGCGCTGGCCGAACCGTCCTCCGGTCACCTCGACCGGCTGTGGACGCTCCTGGAGCTGTCCATGTACGCCCGCGAGCTGATCATCGTGGCCATCGCGCTCGCCCGCTGCCTGGAGACCGAGCAGCGGGTCGACGAGGGCCTCAAGGTGCTCAGCGACGCGCGCAAGCGGCTGGAGCACGACACGTCCGAGCCGACGCTGATGCTGTGCCTGGTCCGCGAGTTCGCCCGCCTGTCGGACACCGCGGGCGAGGAGACCGTGTCCGCGCTCCAGAGCTACGCGACGGCGCTGGAGGTCGAGCTGTGGCAGATGCAGGAGGCGCGCACGTCGACCCTCATCACCCGCCGCGACCACGAACGGCTGACGCGGGCGCACGGCGCCATCGCGCAGCAGGCCTTGCAGGACCCGCTGACCGGCCTGCCGAACCGCCGGGCGCTCGACGAGAAGATGGCGACCCTCATCACCGGCCAGATCTACCCGCTGTCGATCGCGCTGGTCGACCTGGACGGGTTCAAGGTCGTCAACGACCGGTATTCGCACGCCGAGGGCGATGACGTCCTTCGGGTGATTGCGAGCACACTGCGCCAAGCCCTCCGGGGTGACGACATGGTGGCCCGCTACGGCGGCGACGAGTTCGTCGTCCTGCTGCCCGGCGCACCCCTCAGCGCCGCCCAGGCCGCACTGGGTCGAGCCGTGGATGCTGTGGCGGGCTTGCCTTTGGACCTCTCGCGCGGGGTCACCCTGTCCGTCGGCGTGATCTCCCTGAGGCCCCGCGAGACCGCGAACCAGGCCCTCTCCCGAGCCGACTCCGCGATGTACGTGGCGAAGCGCCAAGGTGGATCCCAGGTGGCCGCCGTAGCTGGAGAAGCCGACCCGGAGGCCTAGTATCGGCTCCTGGCGGGAGCCAGGTCCCTCCCGTCGCAGGCAAGTCTGAGAAGAACTGCTTCTAAGGGAGAGCGCTGATGCTCCAGGGTGGTAGCACCCCAGGCTCCGCAGGCCCCGTCAGCACCATCGTCCTCGCCGCGGGTGAAGGCACCCGCATGCGTTCGGGGACCCCCAAGGTGCTGCACCGGATCGCGGGTCGTTCATTGGTGGAGCACGCGGTGCGCGCGGCGGCCGGAACCGATCCTGACCACTTGGCCGTCGTGGTGGGCCACGGCCGCGCGGCCGTCACCGACCACCTGGACGCCCTCGGCGCGGCGCTCGACCGCAAGGTCACCGTCGCCGTGCAGGAGGAGCAGAACGGCACCGGGCACGCCGTCGGCTGCGGCCTGGCGGAACTGCCCGCCGACCTCACCGGCACCGTGCTCGTCAGCTACGGCGACGTGCCGCTGCTGGACACCGACACCCTGCGCGGCCTGCTGGCCGAGCACGTCGGGTCCGGCAACGCGGTCACCGTGCTGACGTCGGTGCTGCCCGACCCGACCGGCTACGGCCGGATCGTGCGCGACGCGGACGGCACCGTCCGGGCGATCGTCGAGCAGAAGGACGCCACCGAGGACCAGCTCGCGATCAGCGAGATCAACTCGGGGGTCTACGCGTTCGACGCCGAGGTGCTGCGCGACGGGCTCTCGCGGCTGTCCACGGACAACGCGCAGGGCGAGCTGTACCTGACCGACGTGCTGGGCATCGCGCGCGGCGACGGCAAGCGGGTCGGCGCGCTGATCGCGGCGGACCCGTGGCTGGTCGAGGGCGTGAACGACCGCGTGCAGCTCGCGAAGCTCGGCGCCGAGCTGAACCGCCGCCTGGTCGAGCACTGGATGCGCCAGGGCGTCACGATCGTCGACCCGGCCACCACGTGGCTGGACGCGGACGTGTCGCTCGGCCGCGACGTGCTCGTCGAGCCCGGCGTGCAGCTGCGCGCGGGCACCACCGTCGGCGAGGGCGCGACCATCGGCCCGGACACCACGCTCTCGGCGTGCGTGATCGGCGCGGGCGCGACCGTCGTCCGCACCCACGGCAGCCAGGCCGAGATCGGCGACCACGCGGGCGTCGGCCCGTTCGCCTACCTCCGGCCGGGCACGAAGCTCGGCGCGACCGGCAAGATCGGCACGTTCGTCGAGGTGAAGAACTCGGACATCGGCGTCGGCAGCAAGGTCCCGCACCTGAGCTACATCGGCGACACCACCGTCGGCGAGCACAGCAACGTCGGCGCGGCCAGCGTCACCGTCAACTACGACGGCGTGAAGAAGCACCGGACCGTCATCGGCAGCCACTGCCGCACCGGCTCGGACAACATGTTCGTCGCCCCCGTCACGGTCGGCGACGGCGCCTACACCGGCGCGGGCAGCGTCATCCGGCGCAACGTCCCGCCGGGCGCGCTGGCCGTCTCCGGAGGCCCCCAGCGCAACCTGGAGGGCTGGGTGACCAGCCGCAGGCCGGGCACCGCCGCCGCCGAGGCTGCGGAACGCGCCCAGGCGGCTCAGACTGTGGATCCCACCGATGAAGGGCCTCGACCGTGAGCTTCTCGATGTCCGTGTCCGGCACACCGAAGAAGAACCTGATGCTCTTCGGGGGCCGCGCGTACCCCGAGCTGACGGAGGAGGTGGCCAAGCACCTCAACGTGTCGGTCACCCCTCAGTCCGCCTACGACTTCGCGAACGGCGAGATCTTCGTCCGCTTCGAGGAGAGCGTGCGCGGCTGCGACGCCTTCGTCATCCAGAGCCACTGCGCACCCATCAACCAGTGGCTGATGGAACAGCTGATCATGGTCGACGCGCTGAAGCGCGCGAGCGCGAAGCGCATCACCGTGATCATGCCGTTCTACCCCTACGCCAGGCAGGACAAGAAGCACCGGGGCCGCGAACCCATCTCCGCCAGGCTGGTGGCGGACATGTTCAAGACGGCGGGCGCCGACCGCCTGGTCTCGGTCGACCTGCACACCTCGCAGATCCAGGGCTTCTTCGACGGCCCGGTGGACCACCTCTGGGCCATGCCGCTGCTGGCCGACCACGTCCGCGAGAAGTACGCGGGCAACGACCTCACCGTCGTGTCCCCGGACGCGGGCCGCACCAAGCTCGCGGAGAAGTGGGCCGACACCCTGGGCGGCAGCCCGATCGCCTTCATCCACAAGACCCGCGACCCGCTGCGCCCGAACGAGGTCGTGGCGAACCGGGTGGTCGGCCAGGTCAAGGACCGCACCTGCGTGGTCATCGACGACATGATCGACACCGGCGGCACCATCGTGAAGGCGGTGGAGCAGCTGCTCAAGGAGGGCGCGGCGGACGTCGTCATCGCCGCGACCCACGGCGTCCTCTCCGGCCCCGCCTACGAACGCCTGAAGAACTGCGGCGCCAGGGAGGTCATCTTCACCGACACCCTCCCGATCCCCGTGGAGAAGCGCTTCCCGACCATGACGGTCCTCTCCATCGCCCCCCTGCTGGCAAGGGTCATCCAGGAGGTCTTCGAAGACGGCTCGGTGACCAGCCTCTTCGACGGCAACGCCTGACCCGGCCACCACGCACACACAAGAGCGGCGCCCCAGGGCGCCGCTCTTGCTGCTTTCACCGAAGTGGCTCCTGAACCGGACCGGCGCACTGAACCGACTGGACGGAACCCGGCGGGACCCGGCGGGACTCGGCCGAACGAGAGCCGACCGGTCCACATCCACCACCACGTCCTCGAACTGGACCCACAACCCATCCGGCCCACCCCCGGTCCACCCCCGGCCCACATCCGCCACCACGTCTTCGGGCTGATCCCACAGCCCACCCGGCCTCCCCGGCCCCCGGCCCCCGGCCCAACCCCGTCCCCACCCGGACCCACTGCCCTTCCACCCCTTCCCCCCGGCCACCCCGATTGCTCTACCAACGTCGTGGCCGCGCACGCTTGTCAAGGCATCTTTCCCGCCTTGACAAGCGTG
>NZ_DBNGPQ010000031.1:0-62470 GCF_057122925.1 Umezawaea sp.
CCGAACGCCCGCACCATGAACCTCGCCGGCGAAGCGCTCTCCCCCGAACTCGTCCGAGAACTCCACCAACACCCCACCATCCGGACCCTGCACAACCTCTACGGGCCCAGCGAGGACACCACCTACTCCACCCACGCCACCACCGACCCGCGCCACCACCGCACCCCCATCGGCCGGCCCGTCGACGGCACCCGCGCCCACGTCCTCGACACCTCGCTGCGCCCCGTCCCCGTCGGCTCGGTGGGCGAGCTGTACCTCGAAGGCCTCGGCATCACCCGCGGCTACCACGACCGCCCCGCACTCACCGCCGAGCGCTACCTGCCCAACCCCCACGGACCAGGACGCCTCTACCGCACCGGAGACCTCGCCCGCTGGCGCACCGACGGACACCTCGACTACCTCGGCCGCACCGACAACCAGGTCAAGATCCGCGGCCACCGCATCGAACCCGGCGAGATCGAAACCGTCCTCAAAGCACACCCGACCGTCACCGACGCGGTCGTCACCGTCAAGGACGACCACCTGATCGCCCACGTCGTCGGCGAGGTCGACCTCGCCGCGCTGCGCGGCAGCCTGCCCCACCACCTCATCCCCCACCAGGTCATCACCCTCGACGCACTGCCGCTGACCCCCAACGGCAAGGTCGACCGCACCGCGCTGCCCGACCCCACCCCGGTGGCGCCGACCCGGTACGAACCACCCACGACGGCGGCCGAGAAGCTGCTCGCCGACATCTGGGCGGAACTGCTGGACCGGGGCGAGATCGGTGTGCACGACAACTTCTTCACCCTCGGCGGGCACTCGCTGCTCGCGAGCCGCATGGTCAGCCGGGTGACCAGCCGCACCGGCGGCTCGCTGGACCTGCGCCTGGTCTTCGACCACCCGACGGTGGCCGAGCTGGCCGTCCACCTCCCACCGCTGCCGGAACAGCCGCGGAGCACCACGATCCCGCGCCTCCAGCGCACCCTGGGCGGCTCCTGACGCACCGCGGCCCTCCGGCCAGGCCGGAGGGCCGCGACGTGGTGGAGCGGGCGCTACCAGGACAGGATCGCGGACGCCCAGTGCATCCCTCGACCGTTCGCGGCCAGCGCCACCAGGTCACCGGCCACCGGCTCACCGGACTCGTGCAGCGAGGCGAGGACGAACAGGTGGTCGGCCGCGCCGAAGTGGCCGTTCTGGGCGGCCCAGCACAGGTTCGTCCGCTCCACCGGCACACCGACCAGGTCCGCCTGCGCGGTCAGCACCCTCGTGTTGTCGTTGAGCAGCACCAGCCACCGCAGGTCCTCCTCGGTGACGCCTGCCCGCTTGCACGCGCGGTGCACGGCCCGCGCGGTGCGGTCGTCGATCTCCTCCGCGAAGGCGGTGCAGCGTTCGGTGTCGTAGTCGAAGTGCGCCATGACGTCCCACGCGTCGCGCACCGCGGGCACGGGCCCGCCGGGCGCGAACGGCTCGGCGGCCCCGCCGGTGTCCATCCGGAAGAAGTCCGCGTAGGCGCCGTCGGTCTCGGCGTGCGAGGCGAGCCAGCGCAGCGACCGGGCTCCGCGGACGGCGACCGCCGCGGCGGCGCCGTCGGAGAACAGCAGCGAGTGGGTGCCGAGGCGGTTCCAGTAGGCCTCGGCCGTGCGGTTCGCGGCGATCACCACCGCCGTCCGGTAGTCCGGGTGGGTGGCGAACCTGCCCGCCAGCGCGTCGAACGCGGTGACGCCGCCGACGCACCCCTGGTCGACCAGCACCGCTTCCGCGCGGCGCAGTCCGAGCCGGTGCGCGACGGCGGCAGCCGCGTCCCAGTACAGGTACTCGGCGATGTCGGTGACCGCGAGGACCAGCAGGTCCACGTCGCGGGCCTGGAGCCCGGCCGCGGCCAGCGCCGCGGTCCCGGCCTCGGCGGCGAGGTCGGTCAGCCCGACGTCGCCGCCCGCCCGGTGCACGTGGTCGTAGCCGTAGCCGAGCACCCGCTCGACGTCCTCGGTGTACTCGGCCACCACCTCCTTGACGGCGACCTTCTCCCCCTTGGCCGTGCCGAACGCGACCAACCCGTACGTCACCGCGACCTCCCTGTTCAACTGCTGACGAGCTTCTCCAGCCGGTCCGGCTTGCGCAGGCAGTCCGCGACGAAGCGCAGGAACCGCACGGCGTCGGCGCCGTTGACGACCCGGTGGTCGTAGGCGAGGCCGAGCACGACGACCGTCGTGGCCACCGGTGCGCCGTCGTCGAGGACGACCTGGCCGCGCAGCCCGCCGACGGAGACCATGCAGAGCTGCGGCCACATCACGATCGGCTGCACGAGCAGCACGTCGTCGTCGGTGTTGAGGGACACGGTGATCGCGCCACCGGTCAGCTCCGCGGCGGCGAACTCGCCGCGCCACGCCTTCATCCGGAAGTCCATCAGGTCGTCCGAGACGTCCACCAGCGACCGGCCCGCGCAGTCGCGCACGACCGGGGTGTAGAGCCCGTGGCCCGCGTCCAGGGTCACGGCGACGTCGGCGGTGTCGGTGAGGGCCACCGTGCGCTCGTCGACCAGGCTGCCGAACAGGTGCCCGAAGTCGGCGTGCGCCAGGCCGACGGCCTTCACGACGGCGTCCGCGACACCGACGTCGGCGCCGCTCTCGTCGGACAGCCGCCGCAGCCGCTCCAGCAGCGCGTCGACCCGGACCTCGATCGCGGTGAACGCGGCCGGGACCTCGCGGTGCGCGCGGGTGACCACGGCGGCCGTGCCCTGCTGGGCGCGGTCGAGCAGGTGGACGTGCGGGCGGGTCGGGGCCCGCTCGGCGTCCGGCGCCGTGCGGACGGCCTCCGTGCGGACGGCCTCCGTGCGGACGGCCTCCGGGGCCGGTCCGGGGCCGCCGATCTCGGCGAGCAGCGCGCCGAACTCCACCTCGGTCCCCGACGGCACGACGATCCGGAGCACGCCTGCGGCGTCCGCGGCGATCTCCTCGACGGCCTTCGACGTCTCCAGCTCCACCAGGGGCGTGCCGGGTTCGACGGTCGCGCCGTCCTCGACCAGCCAGTCCACCACCAGGTAGGTGGCGTCGTTGTTGTTCAGCTTCGGGGCCGTCACCGGGACACCGGACGCGGCCTCGGGCTCCACGACGACCGGTGCCGTCGTGGGCGTGGAGCGGCGCGCGCCCAGTGCGGCGGTGACCGCCTCCACGATGTGCCGCTCCCCCAGCAGCACCCGCTCCTCCAGGTGCCGGGCGGTCGGGATGATCGAGTCGGCCGACGACAGCCGCAGCACGGGCGCGGCCAGCCTGGACCACAGCCGCTCGTGCAGCACGGCGGCGACGTCCGCGCCCCACGTGCCACCGGCGGTGCTCTCCTCCGCGACGACCACGAGCCCGGCGCCCGCCACCAGGTCCAGCACCGGATCGACGTCGAGGGGGTGCAGCAGGCCGGGCACCAGCAGGTGGACCGAGATCCCCCGCGCGCGCAGCGCGTGCGCCGCGGCGACGGCTCGGTGGGCCACGCCGCCGGGGCACAGGAGCACCACGTCGGCGGGCGCGCCGTCGACCGGTGTCACGTGCGCCCAGCCGGGGGCCGCGCCGACGAGGGCGAAGCGGAGGTCGGCGTCGACCACGCCGTCGCGGTAGAGCCGCCGGGTGTAGAGGACCTTGTCCTCGAACAGCATCGACGGCCCGTGGTCCAGCGCGTGCGCGACCAGCGGGTAGGCCTCGTGGAACGGGGTGGTCTCGTACAGCGCCAGGTTGGGGATGCCGATGAAGTGCTTCTGCACGCTCTGGCTGTGCGTCGGGCCGTAGCCGCGGTTGCCGCCGACCGGGCAGCGCAGCAGCACCCGCATCGGCTTGCGCCCGCCGTACATGGTGACGGACTTCGACACGAGGTTGAGCACCTGGTCGAACATGAGCGCGGCGAAGTCGCCGAACATGGCCTCCAGCACCACCTGGTCGCCCGACAGCGCGAGACCTCCCGCCACACCGGCGATCCCGGCCTCGCTCAGCGGCGTCGACAGCACCCGGTCCGGGTGGCTCGTCGAGAGGCCCCTGGTGACCTTGAAGGCCCCGCCGTACGGGTCGACGACGTCCTCGCCGAGCAGGTACAGGTCCGCGCGCTCGTCGAAGAGCCTGTGCAGGGCCGAGTTCAGGCTCTCCACCACGCGGGGCGCGAGCTCGGTCATGGCGTGATCCCCCTGTCCGACAGCACGTCCCGCAGCGCGCGCACCGAACGGCAGGACCGCGCCTCGCGCGGGGTGAGCCGGACGCCGTACGCCTTCTCCACCCCGACCACGATCTCGACGTGCCGCAGGCTGCTCCACGCGGCCGTGGTCGCCGTGCCGGTGTCGTCGTCGACCGCGTCCACGGGCACCCGGAGCACGGTCGCCACCAGGTTGACCAGCTCGCTCATCGGACCGCTCCCGCCTCCGCCAGGTCCGCCCACGTCGAGGGCGGACGCGCCTCCACCTCGGCGACCAGCCGGTCGACCTCGGTCCTGACCCGCTCGTCGACGGCCGTGAACCGCGGGCCGAGCGCGGTGGCCAGCTCCGCGTACCAGTCGGCGGCCCGCAGGGCCTCGACCTCCTGCGCGGAACGGGTGTCGTCGCCCTTGCTGTGCGGTCCGAGCCTGCGGGTGGTGAACTGCACGACCGCGGGCCGGTGCTCGTGCCGGACCCGGTCGACGACCGGGGCCAGCTCGGCGCGGATCGCCGGGATGTCGTGCGTGGTGATCTCGGTGAAGTCCAGGCCGAACGCCCGCACGCGGTCGCCGATGGTGCCCGCCAGCTGCGCGGTGGTCGGTGTGGACTGCGCGATCCCGTTGTGCTCCACCACGACCAGCACCGGCACCCGCCACAGCGCCGCCATGTTGAGCGCCTCGTAGACCGCGCCCTCGCCCCAGGTGCCGTCGCCGATGTAGGCGGCGGCCACCCGGTTCGCGCCGGTGCGCTTGTAGTGCAGGCCCATGCCCACCGCGAGCGGCAGGCTCTGGCCCTGCACCCCGGTGGACAGGAACCCGTCCCGGTGGACGTGCTGGCTGCCGCCGACGCCGGAGCACACCGCCCCGGCCCGGCCCATGATCTCGGCCAGCATCCCCGCGGGATCGCGGAAGTGGGCGAGGTAGTGGCCGTGGCCGCGGTGGTTGCTCAGCACGAAGTCGCCGTCGAGCAGCGGCGCCAGCGCCACCGGGACGTACTCCTGACCGAGGCACGTGTGGGTCGTGCCGTTGACCTTGCCCTCGCCGAACACGCGGAGCAGCGCCAGCTCGAAGTGCCGGATGCCGACCAGCAGTTCCACGTCCCCGTCGGACAAGGCGTCCATCGTCAGGACGCCTGTCGCTTCACCATGCGGCCGATGGAGACCACGTACTCGTCGGTCGGCTGGTCGTAGCGGATGGTGTAGTCGGTCGGGTAGTAGCCGTCGAACTGCACGGCGGCGGGCTGCTTGACCGGCGCGGTGACGTCCGGCTTGGTCAGCAGGAACTTCCGGGTGGCCAGCGGCTCCAGGAAGATCTGCTTGCCGTCCCACGACCCGTGCACGAACACCTCGGTGAACTCCGGCTTGCCGGGGCCGAACTCGCGGTTCTTGTCGAGCCAGTGCAGGCCCATGCCGGGCACGGTCTTCTCGACCGGGTCGCCGGGTTCGGCGATGTAGTCGACCGCCACGTACTTCGGGTCCAGCAGCTTGTTCGCCTTCGCGGGCTGACCCTTCGGGTCGATGGTCGCCATCGCCTCGTTGGCGTCGATCGTGTAGAAGTGGAACGCGATCTGCGGCTCGCCGAACAGCTCGGCGGGCTTGCGGCCCTTGGGGTACCAGTTCACCATCGCGTTCTTCACGACGGTCGGGCCCGCCTCGTCCGGGAAGCTGACCATCCAGTGCGACGGCGCCTCGCCCTGCGGCAGGCCGTCCAGCGCCGCGGCGGTCAGCCGGATGCCCATCTCGGTGGGGTTGCCGGACTTGTCGATGGTGACGTAGGGCTTCATCATGCCGAGCCCGAGCGCCACGGTGTCGCCGAGGACCGTCATGTCCCCGTTCTCCGCGGTGCTGGCCCTGCTGGGCGCGCACCCCGCGATCCCCGCCGCGGCGGTGCCGACCGCGAGGATCATCGCGAGGCCGCGGCGTGCTCGTCTGCGTGACGTGGTCATTGACGCTGTCCCTTCCAGCTCAGTTGGTGCCGTAGACGGAGATGTGGCGCAGGTCGCCCGGCGTGTAGTCGGCCTTCTCCCAGTCGGAGTACCGCTCCAGCAGCCGCAGTCCCGCCTCGTCCGCCATCTCGTCGAGCTCGACGGCGGTGTAGTACCGGAACTTGACCGGGTAGAGCTGGATCCCGTGGGGCGTGAGCAGGACGTTCTGGATGCTGAGCACCTGCTCGTCCGGCTCGCGCATCGCCGCGCTGAGCACCACGTGGGTGACGTCGAGCAGCGACGTCGTGACGTACTGGTCGTGGGTGAAGCGGGTGTCGTCGACCTCCATCGACTCCACCACGAGACGGCCACCGGGGGCGAGCTGCTTGCGCGCGGACTGGAGGAACCGCCGCTGCGCGTCGGCGCGCAGGAGCGAGCCGAACGTGCCCTGGGCGAGGTACACCAGCGAGAACTGCCTGCCGAAGTCGACGTCGTTCATGTCGCCCACCTCGACGGTCACCTTGTCGGCGCCCGGCTTGGCCCTGAGCTGGTCGACCATCTCCTTGCTGATGTCCACGCCGTAGAGCTCGACGCCCGACTCCGCCAGGGGGATCCCGATGCGGCCGGTGCCGATGCCCGGCTCCAGCACCGGGCCGTCGCCGACGTAGCCGCGCAGGAAGCCGACGATGCCCGCGACCTCCTGGGGGTCGTCGTTGACGATGTCGAACACCGCAGCGATCGCGTTGCCGTACGACTCCGCGGAATAGTTCTGCATGATGCTGCGTCCCCTAACGTTTCGGTGGCTCTGCGTTTCCCGTACCCACGAGTGTTCGCGGGGGGACTCTCAGACCTCTCTCGACGCGTACCGCCGCGCGGGCTCGCCGCACCAGCGGCGCAGCGCCGCGTCCAGCTCGGGTCCGGCGGCCCCACCGGCCCACGCGACGTGGCCGTCGGGGCGCACCAGCACCACGGGGGGACAGCGCCTGGCGAGGGGTTCGGTCAGCCGCACCGCGTTCACCCGGTCCGCCCACGGCCCGGCCTCCGCGCCGATCAGCACGAAACGACCGTCCCGGAAGGACTCGAACAGCCGTCCGCCGGTCACCGGCCGGTCCGGCACCCGCCGCCCGACCCACGAACCCCGCCCGTCGCCGGGGTAGCGCAGGGTGAGCCCGGCGAGGTGCTCCAGGTTCATCCGCTGCAACGCCTTGACGCGCACCAGCTTCATCACCGCCCACCTGATCAGCCTGGCGCCCGCGCCGTTCGACGTCTCGAAGCGGAACGAGAGGTCGGTCTTGCGCAGCGTCTCGGCGGCGATCGGGTACCGCTCGGCCTCGTAGCTGTCGAGCAGTCCCGGCGGCGCCCAGCCCTCGATCTCGGCGCGCAGCTTCCAGCCGAGGTTGAACGCGTCCTGGATGCCGGTCTGCAACCCCTGGCCGCCCGACGGGATGTGCGTGTGCGCGGCGTCCCCCGCGAGCAGCACGCGGCCGACGCGGTAGCTCTTGGCATGCCGCTGGGAGCTGCGGAACCGGGACAGCCACACGGGGTCGTGCGGTTCCACGTCCATCCCCAGTATGGCCGTGCAGCTCTCCCGCAGGTCCTCAAGCGGGAGCGGGAGGTCCGCGGGCAGCTTCATCTTCTCGTGGTCGAAGACGATCACCCGGAACGTGTCGTCGCGGAACGGGAACACCGCGACCATGCCGCGCTTGGTGATCCGCGCGAACGCGGGCGGCGACGGCGGGTTCCCGAGCCTGCAATCGCCCATGATCACGGAGTCGTCGTAGTTCCAGCCGTCGAAGTCCACGCCGATCGCGGCGCGGACGGTGCTGTTGACCCCGTCGCAGCCCACCAGGTAGTCGGCGCGTTCGACCGCGGTCGTGCCGTCCGCGCCGCGCACGTCGACCTCGACGCCCGTGTCGTCCTGCCGGAGCCCGACGACCTCGACACCGGTGCGCAGCACGGCGCCCGCCCTCACCGCGGCGTCCTGGAGCACGCCCTCGGTGCGGTGCTGCGGGATGATGAGGCTGTAGGGGAAGCGGGTGTCGAGCAGGCCGTAGTCCAGGTAGCCCGTCTCGTCGCCGACCGGCGGGTTCGGGCACGGCCTCCCGTGCTCCAGCACCCCCTCCACCCGGCCCCGCATGTCCAGCAGCTCCATCGTCCGGGGCTCCATGGTGAACGCGCGCGACAGCTCCGCGCGCGTGCCCCGCTTCTCCAGGACGTGGCAGTCGATCCCGGCCTCGGCCAGTTCCGCGGCCAGCGCGAGGCCGGTGGGCCCCGCGCCGACGACGATCACCCGTGGCGACAACGCGATCACTCCTTAGGCTGTGGGGGTCCGGTAGTGCATCCGCATGTCCGCGGACGACTCCAGCAGGTCGGCGAGCGGGCCCGCCGCGATCACGCGGCCGTCCTTGAGCAGCAGCACCTGGTCGGCGCGCTCCAGCACCGCGGGCCGGTGGGAGACCGCGAGGCACGTGGTGGACGTCGCGAAGATGCGCCGCCACAGCTCCTGCTCGGTCTCCACGTCCAGCGCGCTGGACAGGTCGTCCATCACCAGCAGGGACGGTTCCCGCGCGAACATCCGCGCGGCGGCGGTGCGCTGGACCTGGCCGCCGGACAGCCGCACCCCGCGCACGCCGATCTCCGTCTCCAGACCGTCGTCGAGGCGCTCCAGGTCGGGGCCGAGCACGGCGGTGTGCACCGCGCGGTCGACCCGGCCGTCGTCGGGCAGGCCGAGCAGGACGTTCTCCCTGATCGTCCCGGACAGCAGCGTCGGGTTCTGCGGCGTGTACGCCACCCGCGGCGGCACCATGAAGTCGCCGGGGTCGTCGACCCGCTCGCCGTTCCAGCGGATCTCGCCGTCCTGCACGGAGTACAGGCCGAGCACGCCGCGCAGCAGCGTCGTCTTCCCGGACCCGACCTCCCCGGTCACCACCGTCACGGTGCCCGGTCTGATCGTCAGCGACACGTCGCGCACCCCGCGTCCGGAGCCGGGGAAAACGTGGGTCAGCGACCGGACCTCCAGCTCCCGCAGCGGTTCCACCACCGGGAGGGGGTCCGCCGGCGGCGGCTCCGCCTTCAGGTGCAGGGGGTGGTGGTCGACCAGCGTCATCGGCGGGGCGCCCTGGAGCAGGTCCGCCGCGCGCACGAACGACACCCCGGACTGCTGGTAGGTGCGGACCAGGTAGCCCATGAAGTACGTGTACTCGGCGACCTGCATCAGGTAGGTCGCGAAGAGCACGAAGTCGCCGGTGGTGAAGTCGCCGGACCGCATCTGGCCCGCCGCCACCAGCAGGACGAGACCGGCGCCGAGGCTCGCGGTGCTGTTGAACACCGAGTCGATCGCGAGGCTCTGCACCTTGTCGCGGATCATCGCGGTCTTGCGCACCCGGTTGTCGCCGCGCAGCCGCTCGACGACCTCGTCCTTCTTGTCCGCCGCCTTGATCGCGCGGACCGCGACCACGATCTCACCGATGGTGCCGGTGACCCGCGCCGTCGCCTCGCGGCTCTGCTCGCGGACCCGGTACGCCCGCGCCCTGGCGAACTGCGCCAGCGCCAGCACGACCGCGAGCGGCACCATGACGATGACGGTGATCGTGACGTCGACGGTGAGCAGGATGGCGAGGCCGCCGACGGCGAAGATGATGCCCGCCAGCATGTCGAAGCCCCAGCCGCCCATGAGCGCGATGGCGTCGCTGTCGTCGCGGACCGTCGAGATGCTCTCGCCGACGGTCTTCGGCATCGCCTGCGCCCCCGGCAGCTTGAACACGCGGTCGAGCAGGTTGCGCTGCACCAGGCCGCGCGCCCGCAGGTACCAGCCCGCCCAGGCGACGGTGGCGCCGATGATGGCCGTGCACCGGGCGAGCCCACCCGCGACGATGATCGCCACGACCGTCCACACGGTGGTGCCCGGCGCCGCCCGCCCCTCCAGGACGTCGAACAGCAGCTTGCCCAGCACGCCGGGCAGCAGCGGCCACAGGTGGAACACCACCCACCCGGCCGCGGCCAGCAGGTAGCGCCACGGGCTGTAGGTGATCAGCCGCCAGAGGAACGCGAGCGTCGGCGGGATCGCCGCCCTGTCCTTCGCGGCCCTGTCCTTCGTGGACCGCGCCCTCGTCGTCGTCCGGCTCATCGCAGCACCTGCCCGATGCGGTGGAGCTCGGCGAGCCGGGACCCCGGATCGCCGAGCAGGTCGGAGGTGGCGCCGCTCTCGACGACGGCGCCGCGGTCCAGCACGAGCACGCGGTCGGCGCGCAGGATGGTGTCCAGCCGGTGCGCGATGACGATCGCGGTGCGGCCCGCGAGCATCCGGTCCAGCGCACGTTCGAGCATCGCCTCGGTGACCAGGTCGAGCTTGCTCGACGGCTCGTCGAGGATGATCAGACCGGGATCCTTGAGGAACACCCTCGCGAGGGCGAGCAGCTGCGCCTGCCCCGCGGACAGGGTGCTCGGCGAGATCCGCGACGACAGCCCGTCGGGCAGCGTGGCGAGCCACGGCCGCAGCTCCAGCTCGTCCATGATCGCGAGCAGCCGGTCGTCGTCGACGGTGGTGTCGAAGAAGGTCAGGTTGTCGCGCAGGGAGGCGTCGAACACCTGGACGTCCTGCGTGACGAGCCCGACCTGGCTGCGCAGCGAGGTGAGCGTGGCCTCGCGGACGTCGACCCCGCCGAGCAGCACCCGGCCCTCGACCGGGTCGTACATCCGCGACAGCAGGTGCGCGACGGTGCTCTTGCCCGCGCCGGTGCGCCCGACCAGGCCGAGGGTCTCCCCCGGCGCCACGTCGAACGACAGACCCTCCACGACCTTCTCGCGCTCGGCCCCGTCGGTGGAGTAGCCGAACCCCACGTGCTCGAAGCGCACGGACAGCGCCCCGCGCGGCAGCGGTTCCGTGCCGTCGACCACGGTGGACCGGTGGCCGAACAGCTCGGCGATGCGGCGGATCGCGGCGCCGGCCTGCTGGAGGTTCTGCACCTGGAGGCGCAGCACCTCGATGGGCGTGGTCAGCATCGTCGCGTACGCGACGACGAGGTAGACGCCGGAGAACGAGATGGTCCCGTTGCGGTAGAAGATCCCGCCGTAGCCGAAGGCGAACGCCATGCAGGCGGTGAACACCAGCGACAGCACCACCCAGATCGCGCTGCCCCAGCCCTCGGCGCGGACCTTCACCGGCAGCCACGCCCTGAGGTGGCGGTGGAACCGCGCCAGCGCGTGACCGGTGGCGGCGGACGAGCGCAGGTCCTCGGTCGCGCGCACGGACTCGCTGACGTAGCCGAAGAACCGGGCGCTCTGCTCGCGGTCGTCCTCCCACTTGACCGTGGCGACGGCGGCGACCTTGGCCAGCCCGTACAACCCGACCAGCGTCACCGCGGCGAACGTCAGCCCGATGCGCCAGTCCAGGAACGTCAGCGCGGTCAGGATGCCGATCACCAGCAGCACGCTGCCGACGAGGTGCACGATCAGGCTGGAGAAGAACTCGGCGACCTGGTTCACGTCGCCGTCGATCCGCTCGATCAGCTCACCGGGCGAGCGCGACTCGTGGAAGCTCAGGTCGAGGTCCAGGACGTGCGCGGCGAGGTCCTCCCGTGCGGCGTTGGTCGCCGTCCACGAGACCCGCTCGCTCGCGTACGCGGCGATGACCCTGCCGACCTGCCGGAACGCGGCCACCCCGAGGAACAGCAGCGCGATGGCGACGAGCGCGCTCTCCGGGCGGCCGAGCTGGACGGACTCGATGAAGTGCGCGACGATCCGCGGCTCGGCGATCTCCAGGAGGATGGAGAGCACCAGCAGCACGATCATCACCACGACGCTCGCGCGCTGCGGCCCGAGGTAGGCGCGCAGCAGCGACAGGTGGGTGACGGGGCCCGCCCCCGGCCGCCAGGAGCGGCGGCCGGGTACCGGACCGCTCACGGCCGCCTGCGCTGCCGGAGCACGGCGTCCAGCGCGAACGAACCGGGGCCGAACACGGCGATGAGCAGGAAGATCCAGCTGAACATCGCGGCCAGCTCACCGCCGTTGGCCAGCGGCCACAGCCCGCCCATCGGGACGTGCACGACGAAGTAGGCGAACGCCATCGCACCCGAGGCGAGCACGGCGGCGGGCCTGGTGAACAGGCCGAGCAGCACGAGGACGCCGGTGACGAAGGGGATCGCCGATCCCCAGAAGTCCGGCCACGTCGGGAACGAGACCGAGCCGCCCTGGCCGTCGATGCCGCCGAAGGCGCCGAACAGGCCCATGCAGCCGTGCAGGATGAACAGGAACGACATGACCACCCGGAACCCGGCGAGCATCCGGCTCTGGGACGTGGTCGTGGTGCCGGTGACTGGCCGGACTTCGGTGGCGGTCATCGCGGTGTCCTCTCGGGTAGGGGGTGGTGTCACAGGTCGTCGAGGCCGTAGCCGTCGAGGCACCGGCGTGCCAGCGCCGCGTACGCGTCGGGGTCGCCCTCGCGGACGATCGTGGGGAGGTAGACGTGCGGCGAGCCGTGGTAGAAGCGCTCGTACTGGTCGTGGCGTCCGGCGAACTCGCTGCCGAGCGCGTCCCACGCGAGCTTGAGCAGCTTGATCCGCGACTCGGAGTCGTGGCCGGGCGAGCGGACGTACTTCGCCAGCAGCGCGGCCACCTCCGGGTGCCGCAGGTCCCGGAAGGACGACGGGAGCTGGATCAGCCCTCCGCCCGCGAGGAGCTTGATCTCGGCGAGCACCCTGGGGTACAGGTCGGGGCCGACGGCCAGCTGCGCGCACGACATCTCGCGGCTGGGCATCACCGCGCCACCACCACCCGGCACCGGCTCCGCGCCGTCCTCGATGGCGACCGCGATGGCCTTCGCGGTGTTGAGCCACGTCATGAGCTTGCCGATCTGCATCCGCACCGGCGGCAGGTCGTAGGTGTTGTTGGCCCGCGCCACCAGGATCGCGACGCCGGTGAGGAATTCGAGCTTGGTCCACAGGCGGATGGCGCCGTGGTGCACGAAGCTGACGAACGCGGGCGTCCTCCAGAACTGCTGGTGGCACTTGTCCGGCTCGCGGTAGACGAAGACCCGTTCCCACGGCACGAAGACGTCGTCGAACACCACCAGTGCGTCGTTCTCGTCGAACCGGCTGGAGAGCGGGTAGTCGAACACGCTCGTCGCGCGGGCCTCGTAGGACGTGCGGCTGACGAACTTCACGCCGGGTGTGGCGACCTGGACGGAGAAGCTGAGCGCGTAGTCGGCCTCGGCGGGCGACATCCGCTGGGTGACGCCGACCAGGATCTCGTCGGCGAACGCGGCGGCGGTGCCGATCATCTTGGCGCCCCGCACCACGATCCCGTCGCCGCGCTCGGAGACGACCCGCAGGCACAGGTCGTCCTCCTCCTGCTCCGACGGCGGCTTGGTGCGGTCGATCTGGGGGTTCACCAGGGTGTGCGCCTGGTAGAGGTCGTTCTCGGCCATCCGCCGCCAGTGCGCGACCACGTTGGCGGAGCCGTCGAACTCGCCGCCCGCGAAGACCTCCGGCACGGTCGCGAAGCCCGCGACCGCGGACGCCATGTAGTCCGGCGAGCGGCCGAAGAAGCCGAACGTCGCCTCGGACCACACCTTGAACGCCCTGCCCTTGGCCCGCAGCTCGTCCTTCGAGGTCGGGATCAGGTGCGCCCTCAGCACCTTCTCGGTCGACCCCGGCAGCGGCGCGGTGAGCACGTCCTCGTACCGCTCGTCGTGGGTGAGGTCGTACAGGCCCGCGATCGAGCCGAGCGACCGGCGGAAGGCCGGGTGCGTCGTCACGTCGTCGACCTGCTCGCCGTCCAGCCAGATCACCCGGCCGTCCCGCAGCGATTCGAGGTACTCCTTGCCGGTGCGCGTCATCGCGGTGTCTCCATCAGGTGAGGTAGCGGGGCCACCCGGCTGAGGTCGACGCCGAGTCCGCGCATCGGGGCGCGCGCCTTGAGCAGCATCTCGTCGAACTCGTCGGACGGGTCGGAGTCGAGCACGATCGCGCCGCCCGCGCCGATGCACAGGTTCTCCCCGTCGGAGACGGCGGTGCGGATGACGATGTTGAGGTCGGCGGTGCCGTCGCGGTCGAGGAAGCCGATGGAGCCGGAGAAGATGCCGCGCGGCGTGCTCTCCAGCTGGTCGAGGATCTCCATCGTGCGCAGCTTCGGCGCGCCGGTCATCGAGCCGCCGGGGAAGCACGCCCGCACGCAGGCGATGGTGTCGACGTCCTCGCGCAGGGTTCCGCGCACGGTGGACACGAGCTGGTGGACCGTCGCGTAGCTCTCGACCGCCATGTACCGGGGCACGTGCACGGAGCCGATCTCGCAGACCCGGCCGAGGTCGTTGCGCAGCAGGTCGACGATCATCAGGTTCTCGGCGCGGACCTTGGGGTCCTCGGTCAGGCTCGCGCGCGACCGCTCGTCCTGCTCCGGGTCGGCGCCGCGCGCCGAGGTCCCCTTGATGGGCTTGGACTCCACCGTCCGGTCGCGGCCGACGCGCAGGAACCGCTCGGGCGAGGAGCACAGCACCGTGATCCCGCCCAGGCGCAGGAAAGCGGCCTGCGGCGCGGGGTTCGTGCGGCGCTGCACCAGGTACAGCTCCAGCGGGTCGACGTCGAGCGGCAGGGTGGTGCGGGTGGTCAGGCAGATCTCGTAGCTCTCCCCCGCGTGCAACTGGTGCCTGCACGCCTCGACGTTGTCGAGGTAGTCCTGCCGGTGCCGCAGCAGTCCGGGACCGGGGTCGTAGTCGAGGTCGAACGGCTGCCGGGTCTCCGGCAGCGGCACCACGTCGGCGAGCCTGCTCTCGGCGTCGTCGAGCCACAGCTCGGCGGTCGGGTCGTCGGCGCGGCGCGCCAACGCGATCAGGTGGGTGCGGCGCAGCTCGTGGTCGACGACCACGAGCCGGGTGGTCGACATCCACACGGCGTCCGGGGTGGTCGAGCGGTGCCGGTTCGGCGACCCCAGCTCGCCCTTCAGCTCGTAGCCGAAGTAGCCGACGTAGCCGGACGTGAGGTCGAACGGCAGGTCGGGAACACCGTCCACGGGTTCGGCGAGCCGGGCGCGCAGCACGTCGAACACCGACCCGCCCTCGTCGCCGACGCGGTAGGTCAGCACCTCGCCGGACGGCCCCTCCGGCGCGCCGAGGAAGGAGAAGCGCGACAGGCCGGGCTCGACGCGGCTGCTGTCCAGCCAGAACGCGTGGTCGAGGTGGGCGAACAGCTCCGTGAACGCGCCCGCCGTGTCGACCTCCCGGTCGATCTCGCGGTGGCGCAGGCGCCAGCGCGCCGCCTCCGGAGCCACTCGCGCGGCGGGCACGGGCCGCGACACGGGTAGCACGAGGGGTGTGCCGAGCGCCTTCCCCTGTTCCGCCAGCGTCTTCGCCGCGACCCTGCCGAAGTTCTCGATCAGGGCGGCGCCGTGCTCGGAGGCGATGGACTCGGGGTGGAACTGCACGCCCCACATCGGCCGGTCGCGGTGCCGCAGGCCCATCAGCACGCCGTCCTCGGCCCACGCCGTCGGCTCCAGCACCGCGGGCAGGTCCTGGGCGGGCACGCACAGCGAGTGGTAGCGCACGGCCACGAAGTCCTGCGGCAGCCCGTCGAACAGACCCGCCCCGTTGTGCCGCACGCGCGTCAGGTGCCCGTGCCGCGGCTGGGGCGCGCCCACCACGTCGGCGCCCGCGAGCAGGGCGATGGCCTGGTGGCCGAGGCACACGCCCAGCAGCGGGACGTTCGTGTGCCGCAGCAGGTCCCGCACCGCGCCGAGGTCCCGCTCGCGGCCGGGGTGCCCCGGACCGGGCGAGACCACGACCGCGTCGAAGTCGTCGACCGCGAGCGTCGCCCAGCGCGCGTCGTCGTTGGTCACCACCACCGGGGGCGTGCCGTAAACGCCGGCCATCAACTGGAAGAGGTTGTAGGTGTACGAATCGTGGTTGTCGATGAGCAGCGTGCGCATACAACCCCCATTTCAGCCTGGTTATCGGCGTGCCACCTTGGGCAGTAAATTGGAGGCGCGCACGCGGGAACAAGACCGCAAGAGCGTCGTGAGAGCAGCGCAAGACCCTTTCGAATGCGCGCGCTTACTGAAGTGATAACAGGCCGGTCTAGCTTTCGGTTCGCCAGATGTCGAGCAACCGGAGAGTCTCATGACCACAACGGCAATTCCGTCCCAGACCACGAACGGGCACGCGGTCGAGACCGCGCCCGCTCCCGCACCGGCCAAGGTGCCGTCGTCCTCCAGCGCGAGCCCCGCGCTGCTGGGCTTCCCGGCCTTCGCGATCGCGGCGCTGTCGCTCGCGCTGTTCCTCACGGGCTTCAACCAGACCACGATCCCCAGCACGCTCGCCGCGCCGCTGCCGATCATGATCCTGGCCAGCGGTCTGCTGTTCGCCGCCACCGCGTGGGCGATCCGCCGCGACGAAGGCGTCATGGCCTCGATGTTCGGCCTGTTCGGCACCTTCTGGCTCAGCTTCTCGGTGCTGGTCCTCGGCCTGCTGAACAACTGGTTCGGCAAGCTCCCCGAGCCCGCCCAGCGCGGCGCGCAGGCCAACTTCCTGCTGATCTGGTTCGTCACCATGGTCGTCATGACCTTCGCGACGCTGCGGCTCCAGAAGGTCTACACGCTGCTGTTCGTGCTCATCGACTTCTCGCTGATCACGCTGTTCTCCGCGGTCAGCATCGCCCGTCCGGGCGCGGGCGGCGACCCGTTCATCCTGCACCCCGGCGTCGTGGCGCTGTTCGTGATGCCGGTCGTCGGCATGTACCTCTTCGCGAGCGCCGTCAACTCCGCTCTCGGCGGCAAGTCCTTCCCCATGGGAAAGCCGTTCAAGCGCTGACCCAGCAGTGTCGGAAAGGTCTGAGGAAGAAGCTGAACCGGTGGTCTCACTCGATCTCGGCGGCGGGATTCGGAAAACTTCCGCCGCCGAGGTCGGAGGGGTCGCGTTCGGCGCACAGGAAACACCGCTCCACGTCATCGAGAGGCGAGAAATGAACGGACTGACCCGTCGAGGATTCCTGGCAGGTACGGCGATCGGCGGTGCGAGCCTGGTGACGGGTACGTCGGTCGCGGCCGCGAGCGCCAAGCCGGCCGCAGGTGACTGCGGCCCCTTCGGTCCGGTCACCATCCCGACCGGCGACCCCCGCTACAAGAGCATCCAGCAGGCCCACAACACCCGGTACACCGGCGCTCCCGACTACGCGAAGGTCGTGGGCACCCCGCGACAGGTCCTCGACGCGGTCGGCGAGGCGGTGGCGAACAACAAGCGGCTCGCGGTCCGCTCGGGCGGGCACTGCATGGAGGACTTCACCACCACGCCGGACATCAAGGCGCTCATCGACCTCTCGCAGCTCGACGAGGTGTACTACGACGAGGCCAAGCGCGCCTTCGCCGTCGAGCCGGGCGCCACGATCGGCAAGGTCGCCGAGACGCTGTTCAAGGGCTGGGGCGTGATGATCCCCGGCACGGGCTGCGCGGCCGTCGGCGTCGGCGGGCACATCCCCGGCGGCGGCTACGGGTTCTTCTCCCGCCGCCACGGGCTCACGGTCGACCACCTGCACGCCGTCGAGGTCGTGACGGTGGACGCCTCCGGGACGCCCCGGCTGATCACCGCGACGCGCGAGGCCAACGATCCCAACCGCGACCTGTGGTGGGCGCACACGGGCGGTGGCGGCGGCAACTTCGGCGTGGCCACGCGCTACTGGTTCCGCACGCCGGGCGTCTCGTCCACCGACCCCTCCAAGCTGCTGCCCAAGACCGGCAACCAGCGGGCCAGGATGCTCATGTGGTCCTGGGACTCCATGTCGGAGCAGGCCTTCGTCACGCTGATCCGCAACTACTGCGCCTGGTTCGAGCAGAACAGCGCTCCGGGGTCGCCCAACACCAAGGTCTGGGGAACCCTGTTCGCGAACCACGCCTCGGCCGGGACGATCGGGATGCTCGCGGGCGTCGAGGACACCGTCCCCGGCGGCGAGGCGATGCTGAACGCGCACTTCGACACGATCACCGCGGGCGTCGGCGTCCCGCCGATGTCGGACTTCGGCGAGGTCACCTCGTGGCTCGACCCGCGCAACTGGGTCAGCGACCCGGCGGGCAGGCAGAAGAACAAGACGGCGGACCTGCGCAAGGGCTACACCGAGCAGCAGATCTCCGCGATGTACCGGCACCTCACCGACACCAACTACGCGAACCCCAACGCGCTGGTGAACATCACCGGCTTCGGCGGCGCGATCAACGGCGTGGCCCCCGACGCGACCGCCGCGGTGCACCGCGACTCGATCCTGCGCGTCTACTTCACCGCGGGCGGCTGGACCGGGGAGTGGGAGGACCAGACCAACATGACCTGGATCCGCAACCTCTACCGCGACGTCTACGCCGACACCGGCGGCGTGCCCGTCCCCAACGCGATCAACGGCGGCGCGTTCATCAACTACGCCGACAGCGACCTGCGCGACCCCGCGTGGAACACCTCCGGCGTCCCGTGGCACACCCTGTACTACCGGGACAACTACCCGCGGCTCCAGCGGATCAAGAAGCGCTACGACCCGCGCAACGTGTTCAAGCACGGAATGTCGATCGTCCCGGCGTCCTAGCCGGTGACCGCCGTCCCCGCCGGGCCCCAACCCGGCGGGGACCGCTGCTCTCCCCACCCCCGTCAGTCCACGAGGAGCCCCCCTTCACAAGGAGCCGCCATGTCCGCGAAACCGTTGGTCGAAGGCCAACCCGCACGAATCAGGGGCCGCACGGCGGTCGCGCTCGCCGTCGTGGTCAGCTTCTGGGGGCTCATCCTCGTCGACGAGATGGTCGTCAACATCTCGCTGGCCCAGATCGCCGAGGGCCTCCAGCTGACGCAGACCGAACTGGGCTGGGTCGTCAACGCCTACCTGCTCCCGTTCGGCGGTCTGCTGCTCCTCGGGGGCAGGCTCGGCGACATCCTGGGCAAGCGCCGGGTCTTCATCGCGGGCACGGCGCTCTACACGGTGGGCTGCCTGGCCCGCGCCGTCTCCCCGGACGCGTGGGCGCTCATCACCGCGAGGGCCGTGCAGGGCACCGGCGCGGCGCTGGCCACGCCCTGCGTCCTGGCGCTGATCCTCAACACGTTCGGCGAGGGTCCGCTGCGGCGCAGGGCGATCGGCGTCTACACGATCGCGGGCGGCACGGGTGCCGCGGTCGGCCTGCTGGTCGCGGGCGCGCTCGGCTCCGTCGGGTCGTGGCAGGCGCAGATGCTGCTGGCGGGCGTGATCGGGCTGGCCCTGCTGGTGGCCACGCCCGCGGTGGTCGAGGAGACTCCGCGCCAGTCCGGCAGGCTGGACGTGCCCGGCGGGCTGCTGTCGTCGCTGGGGCTGGTGGCGCTGGTCTACGCGCTGGCGAACTCGACGGGCGACGGCTGGCGCAGCGGCCCGGTGATCGCGTGCTTCGTCGGCGGGCTGGTGCTGATCGGGCTCTTCGTGCTCGTCACCAGGCGCACCGCGGAACCGCTGCTGGACCTCGGCCTGTTCGGCGACCGGACCCGCGTCGGCGCCTACCTGGTGCTGCTGCTGATGCCGGGCACCCAGATCGGCATCTTCTTCTTCCTCAGCCAGTACCTCCAGATGTTCCTCGGCTACTCCGCGATGTCCGTGGCGCTGGCGTTCCTGGTCGTGTCGGTCGGCATGGTCGGCGCGGCCGGGCAGGCGGCCCGGCTGGAGCCGAGGCTGGGCGCCAGGGCGGTCGTCGTGGTCGGCGCGCTGATGCTGCTGGCCGCCAACGCGTGGCTCGTGCGGATGGGTCCGGGTGACGGCTTCTGGACCGCCGTGCTGCCGTCCCTGCTGCTCGTGGGTGCCGGGCTGGCGTTCACGATCATCCCGGCCACGATCCGCGCGACCTCCGGGGTCGAGGACGAGGGGTCCGGATCGGCCTCCAGCGTGGTGAACGCCGTGCAGAACGTCGGCTCGTCGCTCTCGCTGGCGATCATCGTGGCGGTCGCGGCGACGGCCGGTGCCGCCGCGGCGGCGAGCCCGCCGTCCGACCTCCCGCCGGAGGCGCTGGACGGGTTCGTGTTCGGCGAGTCGATGACGGCGGGCTTCGCGACGGGCGCCGTGTTCGCGGCCGCCGCCGCGCTCGCCGCGCTGCTCATCCGGTCCCGGCGCGCGGCCGGGGTGGTCGTCGAGCCGAGCCCGGAACCCGCGGAGAGTCACACGACCAGGTGATTCCGCGGTCGAGCGAACGGCCCCTGGAAGAACTTCCAGGGGCCGTTCGCCGTGCCGGGGGTCGTCGCGTCAGTGCGCGCCGAGCGCCTCCGGCACCCGGCGGAACGCCGACGGCGGGCGGTCGAGGTCGATGCCGAACGTGGTGCGGTAGACCTCGACGAGCTCCGGCTCGTCCAGGGTCCGCTCGGTCGTCGTGCCCCGGTCGGTGGTGATCAGCCTGTTGCCGTGCAGCGTGACCCGGCCGGTCGGGGTCTTCAGCGAGCACAGGTCCATGGTGTTCCAGAACGACTCGGGCGACGCGTGGTGCCAGTCCCACGAGGGCTGGAAGTCGCACCAGCGCCGCGGGTGCGCCTCCACCCGGTACTTGGGCGCGCCGTCGAACAGCACGTCGACGTCGCCGTACGGGGCCTCGACCACGCGGAACTCGCCCGCCGGATCGACCTGGGGCTCGTCGGTGTCCATCCGCAGCGGGAACACGTACCCCTGGCCGAACCCGACGTCGAGCATCCACGGGCTGTCGAGGTCGACCCGCAGGACGAGGTGGTCGAGCGCGAACATCGGCTCGCCGTCGGGCTTGAACGGCGCGGCGGCCAGCAGCGTCACCCGGTACCCGAGCGCGCGCAGCAGCGCGCCGAAGGCCCCGTTCAGCTCGTAGCAGCCACCGCCCCGCCGCAGCCGGACGATCTTGTCGACGTACACGTCCTCGTCCAGCTCCACCGGCGTGCCCATCCGGGTGTAGATGTTCTCGAACGGCACCGCGTAGAGGTGCCGTTCGTGCAGTTCCCGCAGCGTGTCGAGATCCGCCGCGCCGGGCATCGGCGCACCGATGCGTTCCAGGTAGTCGCGCACCATCCGCTGGTCCATGCCCCGATGGTGCCAACGCGCACGCGCGCGCCCCGCCCGCGAAGACCGGCTCGAGCGCGAGTTGAGAGGACGCCGATACGGTCGACCGCATGACTCAACCCTTGACAGGCAAAGTCGCGCTGGTGGCCGGAGGGACCCGCGGTGCGGGTCGCGGCATCGCCGTCCAGCTCGGTGCGGCCGGAGCGACCGTCTACGTCACCGGTCGGACGACCCGCTCCGAGAAGTCGGAGATGAACCGCCCCGAGACGATCGAGGAGACGGCCGAGCAGGTCACCGCGGCGGGCGGTGTCGGCATCCCGGTGCGGGTCGACCACCTCGTGCCGGACGAGGTGCGGGACCTGGTCGAGCGGATCGACGCCGAGCAGGGCGCGCTGCACGTCCTGGTGAACGACATCTGGGGCACCACGGCGGTGGAGTGGCAGAAGGCGGTGTGGGAGTCCGACCTGGAGAACGGCCTGCACACGCTGCGGCTCGCCGTGGACACGCACGCCATCACCAGCCACTTCGCGCTCCCTCTGCTGATCAAGTCGCCCGGCGGGCTCGTCGTGGAGGTGACCGACGGGACCGACGAGTACAACTCGGTCAACTACCGGAACTCCTTCTTCTACGACCTCGCCAAGGGCGCGGTGAGCCGGATGGCCTTCGCGCTGGCGCACGAGGTCGCCCCGCACGGGGCGACGGCCGTCCTGCTCACCCCCGGCTGGCTGCGCTCGGAGTTCATGCTCGGCGAGTTCGGCGTGACCGAGGAGAACTGGCGGGACGCGACGAAGTTCCAGCCGCACTTCGCGATCTCGGAGAGCCCGGCGTACGTGGGGCGCGCGGTGGCCGCGCTGGCCGCCGACCCGGACGTGGCCCGCTGGAACGGCCGGTCGCTCTCCAGCGGACAGCTGGCGCGGGTGTACGGGTTCACCGACCTCGACGGCAGCCGGCCCGACGCGTGGCGCTACATGGTCGAGGTGCAGGACCCCGGCAAGCCCGCCGACACCACCGGCTACCGCTGACCGGCGAAGACCGCGCTGAGAGGCGTCCGCGCTACTTTCGGCTGGTGAGGAGCCTAGTCGAGAGCATCGCAGCCCATCACTTCGTCGACGAGGACCGGATCGTCGTGGCAGGCGGCACCGACGAACTCGTCCTCCTGCTGGCCAGGACGCGGGGTCCGGTCCTCGTCGGCGGCCACACGTCCCACGCCCGCCACCTCCGCGCGGCCGGGGTCCCCGTGGTGGAACTGCCCCTGCTGGACTACCGCGTTCCCGCGGCCGAGCTGTGCCTCCGGTTCGAGAGGGGCGTCGGGCTCGCGTTCGTGAGCAACCCCCACGACCTGACCGGCACGGTGCTCAGCGCGGGGTCGGTGCGCCGGATCTGCGCGGCGGCCCGGCACAACGGCGCGCTCGTGGTGTTCGACGAGACCTGCGCGGAGTACGCGCTGGGCCCCGACTTCACCTCCGCCCGCTGGTGGGCGTCCCACGGCCGCGGCGTCTGCGTGCTGCGGTCGTTCCCCGAGGTGCCGGTCGGCTACCTGATCGGCGACCCGGCCGTGGTCGAGCGGCTCGGCGGCCCCGCGGTCGGGGCGGCGGGCCGGTCGGCCGCGTTCGACGCGCTGCCGGACCGGGAGTCCCTCTCCCGCGCGAGGGAGGACAACCGCGCCGCCCGCGCGCTGCTGTGCCGCGGCCTCGCCGAACTGGGCATCGAGTTCATCCCGTCCTCGGCCGACTTCGTGCTGGCCAGGATGCCGGGACGGTCCGACCTGGCCGATGTCGGGTTGGCCGACCACGTCCGGATCCCGGTCGGCCGGGTGGACGAGGTCGCCCACCTGATCGAAGACCTCGGCGGACGGATCGGGGCGGCGCGATGACGCGGGAGACGACCACGGCCAGCGGTGTCCCGCTCCCGCCGTTCGTGGGACCCGAGGACGTGGCACCGGGGCTGGCGGAGCGGCTGGGCGAGCCCGGCGGGTTCCCGTTCACCAGGGGCATCCGCCCGACGATGTACCGCGAGCGCCCGTGGACGATCCGGCAGCTCGCCGGTTTCGGAACGGCGCGGGACACCAACGTCCGCTACCGGATGCTGCTCGACGGCGGCTCGACCGGGATCAACGGCGTGTTCGACTACCCCAGCCTGCGGGCGTTCGACTCCGACGAGCCGCGGGCGGGCGCCGACGTCGGGCGGGGCGGTGTCGCCGTCGACGTGCGCGACGACTTCGACGTGCTGTTCAAGGGCATCCCGCTGGACGAGGTCAGCGTGTCGCTGGTGTCGTCGCAGCCGATCGGCGCCGTCGCCCACCTGGCGATGTTCGTCCGGTCCGCGGAGCGCCAGGGCTTCGACCGGCGGCGGCTGGCGGGCACGAGCCAGAACGACTTCCTGATGGAGACCGCCATCACCATCGCGCCGGAAGCGCTGCCCCCGGCGGGTTCCTTCCGGTTGGCGTGCGACCTGGCGGACTTCGCGCTGCGCGAGATGCCGCGCTGGAACCCCGTCAGCGTGAGCGGGTACAACTACCGCGAGGCGGGCGCCGACGCGACGCTGGAGATGGCGCTCTGCCTCGCCCACGGCCAGGCCGTGGCCCGCGAACTGGTGCGGCGCGGCCACCGCCCGGAGGCCGCCCTGTCCCGGATCTCGTTCTTCCTGTGCGCCCACAACGACTTCTTCGAGGAGGTCGCGAAGTACCGGGCGCTGCGCCGGATGTGGGCGCGGTGGGTCCGCGACGAGTTCGGCGTGACCGACCCGCGCGCGCAGCTCTTCCGCTACCACGTGCAGACCTCCGGCGTGACCAACGCCGCCCGCCACGCGCACGTCAACATCGCCCGCAGCGCGCTCCAGGGCCTGGCGGCGGTGTGCGGCGGCACGCAGTCGCTGCACCTCAACGGTTACGACGAGGCCGTGTGCATCCCGAGCGAGCACGCCGCGCTGACCGCGCTGCGCACGCAGCACGTGCTGCTGCACGAGACCGGTGTCGCCAAGGTCGCGGACCCGTTGGGCGGCAGCCACCTCGTCGAGTACCTCACCGACTCGCTGGAGCACCGGGCGGCCGAGGTGCTGCGGGTGATCGACGGGCTGGGCGGCGTCGTCGCCGCGACCGAGCGGGGCTGGGTGCACTCCGAGCTGGCGAGCACCGCGTACGCCGACCAGATGGCGATCGAGACCGGCGACTCGCTCGTGGTCGGCGTCAACACCCACCTCGACGGCGACGACGAGGAGATGGCGCTGTTCGAACTGCCCAGCGGCAGCCTGGAGCGGCAGACCGCGCAACTGGAGGCCGTCCGCGCCCGACGTGACGCGCGCGCCGCCTCCGCCGCGCTGCGCGCGGTCGCCGAGGCCTGCCGCGACGGGCGGAACACGATGCCGCCGGTGCTCGCCGCCGTCGACGCCGACGTGACCCTCGGCGAACTCGGCGGGCTGTTCCGCGACGAGCTGGGACGATGGGAGTTTCCGCTGTGGTAGCAGCACTTCAGGGCCGCAAGGCGATCGTCGCCAAGCTGGGCATGGACGCGCACTGGCGCGGCGCCATCGTCGTGGCCAAGGCCCTGCGGGACGCCGGGATGGACGTGGTCTACCTGGGCCACACCACCGCCGCCGACCTGGTCGCCGCCGCGGAGCAGGAGGACCCGGTGCTCGTGGGCCTGTCCACCCTGTCCGGCAACCACCTCGACGAGTGCGCGCTCGTGATGACCGCCTTCCGCGCCGCGGGCCTGCACGACGTGGTCGTCGTGGTCGGCGGCACCATCCCCCCGCGCGACCAGGCACGGCTGCGGGAACTCGGGGTGGACCAGGTGTTCGGCGTCGGCAGCCCGCTCACGCACATCGTGGACCAGGTGTCCACCCTGGTCGCCGCCCGCGAACCCCTCCGCCTGGCGGTCGAGGCCCCGAGGAGCGGCTGATCCGTTGCGGCGGGTACTACCGCGGGTGCGGGGCTGTCTTCACCTCGACCGCGTCGAGCACCACGCCCATGGTGGACCGGTTCTCCATGAAGTTCTCCGTCAACACGGTGATGTTGTACCTGGTCACACCATCCGGAACGGCGACGGGCTCCTCGTGTCGCGGGACCTCCTCGAACAGCACGGAGAACTCCTCGAGGAGTCGGGGATGCGCCTCCAGCAACCTGCTGAGCGCTCTGTGCTGGAGCCGCACCACCGACCTGGTCTTCCGCGCCCAGTCGGCGATGAGGGAAACGGCTTCGTAGGGCAGTGCGGCGCCGTGCTCGACCAGGACTCGGCTCATCAGCTCGACAGCCGCGTCCAAGCGAGGTGAGGGCTCAAACCTGGTCGGAAGAAGCAGGTTGACCCCGTGACCGGGGAACAGCGAATCGAGCGCACCGCTGATGAGGACATCGACGTTCTCGGACGGATCGTCGAACCTGCTCGATGTGAGAAGCGCGTCGTTCACGGCGGACCCGTATCGAAGTCTCCGCAGCCGGTCCTCGTCCCCGGTCAGCCGCACGTGGGACATGTCCGCCGTGATCCCACCGCCGAAGGCGTGGTCCAGCGTGATCGAGTCGACGCGCCGGTTGAGCGTGCTCACCAGGTCCTGCCAGCTCAGGACGTCGAGCCCCGCACGCCACAGGTCGACGGTCGAACGCCAGTGGTCCTGGTCGTCCTCACCGGGCCACACCTCGTCCAGCGGCACCTCGCCGTCACCGAGCACGACGCGCAGCAGCACCAGGTTCGCCGAGTACGCGGCGAGTTCGCGGACGTGGTCCACGGGCAGCGGGCGGTAGTTCGCGAACCGGTCGGACCGGTGCCGCTTGCGGTGGTTCACCAGCAGGTCCCTGACCATGCGGGTGATGGCGCGCCGACGCTCGGGGGGAAGCTCTTCGACCAACTCCTGGAGGAACGTCAGGATCGTCCGACGGTTGCTCAGGGGTTGGTGCGACGTCACCGCGAACAGCAGGTCGTCGTAGTCGCGGTCCCGACGCCGACCGCCCGACGGCAGTTGCTGGACGACCACTCCGAGCAGGTGCCGGGCGACGAGGTACTCGCCGAAGGTGGCGTGCAGGAACTCGTAGCTCTTCTCGCTCAGCCGCTGCACGTGCTGGTTCGTCTCGTCCACGTGCACGAAGAAGAACTGCCCGATGGTCCACTTCGCGGCGGTGGACTCCCGGCCGTCTCCCTCGCTGAACGCCGCGGCGTCCGCTGCGAGTTCGGCCTCGGTGATGTTCTGCCGCCCCCTGTTGACCATGCCCAGCGCCACGATCCCGAGCCGCCACAGGTGGTCGTCGACGGCTTCCTCGAAGTCCTCCTCGGAACGGTCGCCGAACGGACGGGTGACCTCACGGCGGGCGAAGGACTCCAGCAGGTGCCCGTACAGCGCGGCCTTGGACAGGTCCGCGCCCAAGCTCGTCGCGTTCGGGTCGGCGGAGTAGAGGGCCAGCATGAACAGCAGCAGGGGCTGCTCGACCAGGTCGCGGTGGACCATCGCGGTGTCGACGTCCAGCGGCCGGAAGGTGCCTGCCCGCGCGCCTGCCCGGTTGGCGTCGTTCCAGACGTCGAGCCACGCCGTGACCTGTTCCTCGTCGAACTCCTCCAGCCGCACCACGGGCGAGCGGTGCGGAATGGTGACCCGGTCGGCGACGACCGTGCGGGAGGTGACGACCACGACCACGGGATGCCCCATGTCCGCTTCCCGCTGCTGGAAGCGGACCACCTCCTGGAGGTAGCCCGCGCGCCTGCTGGAGGAGGCCTGGAGCAGCTCGTCCAGGCCGTCCAGCAGGACGACCCGGACCGTGCTCGCGCTCTGCTCCACCAGCACCGGCCAGCTCACCCGCCCGTGGGTGGTCGCGTGCAACGCCTGTTCGACCTGGTCGTACACCGGCGCGTCGACGTCCACGCGGCGCAGCGGCACGCGCACCACCGTGTACTCCGACAGCGGCAGGCGCGCCGCGAGGACCTGCGTCAGCAGCGACTTGCCCGCGCCGGGGTGGCCGAGCAGCAACAGGGGCCACTCCGCACCGTCCGGTGACGTGAGGTGAGCGGCGAGGAGGACGTCCAGGTCGTCGCCGACCGGCTGGTCCCGCCACCACCGGTCGTCCCACGGAGCCGAGTCGGACGACGGCCGGTCGCAGACTCGGTAGCGCGGGTTCACGTGGATCCGACCGACGGTCGGGAACTCGATGTCGTCGCGGTGCTCGGACTGGTCGTCGGGCACGATCCGCTGGCCGAGCACCGACGTGTTCGCCCGGTGGAGGGTCGTGCGGGAGTCCGGCACGGCCGGTGCCTCCGGTGGCGGGTCCAGGCTGAGCAGCCGTTCGACCCTGGCCAGTGCGGCACCGTGGTGGTCGAGCGCCGCAGCGAGCTCACCGCGGGTGCCGCGCACCTCGTCGCGGGTGGCGGCGTGCTCCCCGAACGACGCCCACACCAGGAATTCGGGCACGTCGGCCGCCATGCGGAGGTAGTGCTCGCGGTACTCGGCGGTCGCGTCCACCACGACCGCCGCGAAGTCGACGCCGCCGCGCCACTCCTGCAAGCCGTCCAGGAAGGACGTGGCGCGCTCCGCGAGTTCGCGCAGCCAGGCCGTGACGGCGGCGGTGTTCTCCTCGAATCCCCGCCTGGCCGACGGGGCGGGCACGGCGGCGGCGTAGAGCTGGTCCACCAGCTTGCCGCCGTGCTCGCCGTCCCAGCCGGCCACCAGGCCGACCTGGTCGCCGGTCGTGAGTTCCAGCGCCTCGAACGCCCGGTCCCCCAGGTGGTTCCGGAGCGCTTCGAAGAAGGACGTCACCACGAGCACGGTGTGCGCGGCCGCGATCAGCTGACGCCGCTCGTAGCCCGCGGTGCCGAGCCGCCGCTGGGACACCGCGCGGAGCGCGTCCCCGGCCAGCGTGAACGCCTGGTTCTTCTGGTCGACGGAGCCCCACACGGCCGCGGCGACACCCGCCGGACCGAGGATGCCGACGGCCGGTGCGGCGAGGACGACGCCGCCGAGCGCGCGGTCCACCGCCTTCAGCCACGGCGGGTCGTCGCTGCCGAGGATCCGCAACGCGCCGCGATAGGTCAGGGGGTGGTCCTTGGGCATGGATGCTCCGCACTCCAGCGCGCCGTCCGTGGGTCACCGAACCTATCACCGCCCCCGCACAGGACAGGTTTTCCGCACTATTGCGTAAACACGTTGTGCCGCAACGGATCAGCGGCGCAGGTACTTCCTCAGGTGCTGCGCCGTGTACGTGTCGGCGTCGGCGACCAGTTCCGCGGGCGTGCCGGTGAACACGACCCGGCCACCGTCGTGCCCCGCGCCGGGACCGATGTCGATCAGCCAGTCGGCGTGGGCCATGACGGCCTGGTGGTGTTCGACCACGACGACCGTGCTGCCGCCGTCGACCAGGCGGTCGAGGAGGGCGAGGAGCTGGTCGACGTCGGCCAGGTGCAGGCCCGCGGTGGGTTCGTCGAGGACGTAGGTCGCGGCGCCCTCGCCCATGTGGATGGCGAGCTTGAGGCGCTGCCGTTCGCCGCCGGACAGGGTGTTCAGCGGCTGGCCGAGGCGCAGGTAGCCGAGGCCGACGTCGGCGAGGCGGGCCAGGACCGCGTGGACCCTGCCGGACGGGAAGAACTCCAGCGCCTCGGCGACCGGCATGGCGAGCACCTGGCTGATGTTCTTGCCCCGCAGCGTGTGCGCGAGCACCTCGGCCGTGTACCGCTTGCCGCCGCAGTCCTCGCACACCGACGACACGCCCGCCATCATCGCGAGGTCGGTGTAGATGACGCCGAGGCCCTTGCACCTCGGGCAGGCGCCCTCGGAGTTCGCGCTGAACAGGGCGGCCTTCACCTTGTTGGCCTTGGCGAAGGAGGTCCGGATCGGGTCCAGCATCCCGGTGTAGGTGGCCGGGTTGCTGCGCCGCGACCCGCGGATCGCCGACTGGTCCACCACGACCACGTCGTCGCGCTTCCCCAGCGAGCCGTGGACCAGCGACGTCTTGCCCGCGCCGGACACGCCGGTGACCACGGTGAGCACGCCGAGCGGGATGTCCACGGACACGTCGCGGAGGTTGTGCAGCGACGCCCCGGTGATGGGCAACCGACCGGACGGCTCGCGCGGTGCGGAGCGCAGCTCGACGCGGTGGTCCAGGTACCGGCCGGTCACCGTGTCCGAGGCCCGCAGACCCGCCACGTCACCGGTGTAGCACACGTGGCCGCCCGCCGACCCCGCGCCGGGTCCGAGGTCGACGACGTGGTCGGCGATCTCGACGACCTCGGGCTTGTGCTCGACGACGAGCACCGTGTTCCCGTTGTCCCGCAGCCGGAGCAGGAGCCCGTTCATCCGCTGCACGTCGTGCGGGTGCAGGCCGACGGTCGGCTCGTCGAAGACGTAGGTGACGTCGCTGAGGCTGGATCCCAGGTGCCGCACGGTCTTCACCCGCTGCGCCTCGCCGCCGGACAGGGTGGACGACTCGCGGTCCAGGCTCAGGTAGCCGAGGCCGATCTCCACCAGCGAGTCCAACGTGGACGACAGCGCGGCCAGCACCGGGCCGACCGACGGGGTGTCGAGGTCGCGGACGAACGCGGCGAGGTCGTCGACCTGCATCGCCGCGCACTCGGCGATGTTGCGCCCGGCGATCCGCGACGACAGCGCGGCCGGGTTCAGCCGGGTCCCGTCGCACGAGCGGCAGTGGGTGAACGTCGCGATCTTGTCGACGTAGGCGCGCAGGTCGGGGCGCAGCGCGTCGCGGTCCTTGGTCAGGAAGTGGCGGCGCATCTTCACCAGCAGGCCCTCGTAGGTGGCCTTGCTGTCGCCCTTCCGCATCTTCGTCGCGGGCCGCTCCAGCAGGTCGTCCCACTCCTGCTCGGTGAAGTCGGCGAGCTTCTTGTCCGGGTCGAAGTAACCCGATCCGGTGATGATCTGCCAGTACCACGAGCCGATCCCGGTGTGCGGTGCCGTGATCGCGCCCTCGTTCAGCGACTTCCGGCGGTCCAGCACGGCGTCCACGTCGATGTCCGAGACGTACCCGTGCCCCTCGCAGACCGGGCACGCGCCCTCGGGGGTGTTGAAGCTGAACGCGCTGGACGGGCCGATGTGCGGGTCGCCGAGCCTGCTGAACACGACCCGCAGCATCGTCTGGGCGTCGGTCGCGGTGCCGACGGTCGACCGCGAGTTCGACCCCATCCGCTCCTGGTCGACCACCAGCGCCACGCTCAGGTTCCTCAGCGCGTCGACGTCCGGCCTGCTCATCGACGGCAGGTGGCCCTGGACGTACGCGGTGTAGGTCTCGTTGAGCAGCCTGCGCGACTCGGCCGCGATCGTGCCGAACACCAGCGACGACTTCCCGGAACCGGACACACCGGTGAAGACGGTGAGCCTCCGCTTCGGGATGTCGAGCGAGACGTCCGCCAGGTTGTTGTGCCGCGCACCGCGGACCTCGATCACGTTGTGGCTGTCGGAACCCATGCCGGACATCATGAGGGTCGTTCGACCAGCGCGAGGACACGGGTGGGGCTGCCCGAACCGCGAACGATCGGCAGCGGGCCCGCCACCAGCACGGCGCCGGTGGGCGGCAGCAGGGCCAGGTTGCGGAGCTGGGTCAGGCCGTACTTGCCCGCGCCGTGGAAGAACCAGTGGCACGGGTAGGGCCGGTCGAACTCGCCCGCCAGCCCCGCGTCCGTGCCGACGGTCTCGACCCCGATGCCGGTCAGCGGCGTCTCCTCGGCCAGCCAGCGCGCGCACTCCTGGTCGACGCCGGGCGTGTGCCCGTCGTTGAGGAACCGGGCCGGATCGTCCCGGTAGGCGTCCCAGCCGGTGCGGTAGAGCAGCCAGCCGCCGTCCGGGAGCGGGCCGTGCTCGGCCTGCCACCGCTCGACGTCGTCCCTGCGCAGCAGGAAGTCCGGGTCGGCGGCGGCGCGCGCGGAGAGGTCCAGCACCGCCGCGGGGCCGACCAGCCGGGCGGGCGGCACCTCCGACACGTCCTGCGACCCCTTGCCGGACAGCCAGTGCACCGGCGCGTCGAAGTGGGTGCCGGTGTGCTCGGACAGCCGGATGTTGTTCCAGTACACCGTCGGCCCGGCCGCGTCGTAGTCGCTGATGACCTCGCGGGAGAACGGCCACGGCTGGCCGCGGTCCGGTGGCAGCGCGATGATCGGCGTCCGCTCGGACAGCGGCGCCGTGAGGTCGACGACCTCGACGGCACCGCCGCGCAGCGCCCCCACCAGGTCCGTGAGCACGCCCATCGCTACACCGTCCGGATGTCGTCGCCGTCGAACTCGACGTCGAACTGCGGCAGCGGCTGCTTGGCCGGTCCGCCGGTGACGGACCCGTCGGCCATGGAGAACGTGCTGTGGTGGCAGTCGCAGTTGATCGTCCCGTTGCCGAAGCCGGTGATGGCGCAGCCGCGGTGCGTGCAGACCGACGAGAAGGCCTTGAACACGCCCTCCTGGGGTTGGACGACGACCACGCCCTGTTCAGCGAAGATCTGCCCGCCGCCGACCGGGATGTCCGACGCGGTGCCCAGCGGCGTGCCGGGCGGCGGCGGCTCCGCGGTGCGGACGACCTCGCCGCAGGCCGCCACCGCGGTACCCGCGATCACCGCACCGGTGCCCGCGATCACCGCGCGCCTGCTGTAGGTGTTGCCCATGTCCGGTTCCCCTCCACGTTCACGACGGTTCAGCGACCCTGTCGACCAGCTCCGACCCGACGATGCCCGCGGCCGCTCGAAGAGCGCTCGGGAACGACTCGCCCGACCGGTCCCGCGCCGCGAGGTGGCCGTCGGGACGGACCAGCCACCACCCGGTGCCGTAGGCGTCCACCGCGTCGTCCACGGCCGTGGCGACGGTGATCTCCGGGCTCAGGCCGTCGACCGGCGCACCCGGCGGCAGGACGGCCACCAGGCGGGCCGGGACGTCCCACGGCCGGGCCCACGCGGCCTCCGCGACGGCGGCGGCCCCCTGCCCGGTGGAGGCGAAGACCAGTCCGACGAAGCCCCCGCCGAGCAGCGTGCGCAGCCGGGTCGGCACGCCCTCGACCACCACCCGGCAGTCCGGGGCGAACGCGCCCAGCAGCGGGTGCCCGGTCTCCACCAGCGGCGACCCGGTGTAGGTGAAGGGTTCGGCCATCCGCCCGCTGTTGACGTGCTTGCGCGCCAGTCCGAGGGACCGGGACAGCGTCAGCAGCACCGCGCGCGTCCAGCGGCGGATCCTGTTCGGCGGCACCATGAACCGGATGGTGGCCTCGGTGACGCGCAGGTTCTCCTCGGCCGCCGCGTAGCGCTCGCCGTGGTAGGTCTCCAGCAGCTCCTCACCCGCGGTGCCCGCGCGGACCAGCGCGATCTTCCACGCGAGGTTGTCGGCGTCCTGGATGCCGCTGTTCATGCCGCGCGACCCGTACGGCGGCAGCGCGTGCGCGGCGTCGCCCGCGAACAGCACCCGCCCCACCCTCAGCCGGTCGACGACCCGCTGGTGGAACCGGTACGTGCTGACCCAGTCGACCTCGTACGGGACGTCGCCGATGACGGCGCGGACCCGCTGGTCGAACCGGCCGTCGGCGCGTTCGGCCTCGATGTCGGCGTCGGGCGGCAGCTGCCAGTCGATCCGCCAGACGTCGTCGGGCTGCGGGTGCATCACGAGCTGGCGGCCGGGGTTGAACACCGGGTCGTAGTGGAAGTGCCGCTCCTTGGCCAGCGGCAGCCGGGCCCTGATGTCGGTGATCAGGAACCGGTCCCGGTGCGTGTACCCGGTCCACTCCACGCCCATCAGCTCCCGCAGTCCACTCCGGACACCGTCGCACGCGACCAGGTGGGAGAAGACCAGATCCTCCTCGCCCAGCGCGGTGGACACCCGCGCGGTGACGGAGCCCGCGTCCTGCGAGACGCCCGTGACCCGGTGCCCCCAGCGCACGTCGCACAGCGGTTCCGCCTCCGCCGCCGCGGCGAGCACCTGCTCGATGCGGTGCTGGGAGATGTTGACGAACGGGCCGAAACCCGGTCCGCGCGGGTACTCCGCGGCCCGGATCTCCCGGTTGCGCACGTAGGTGCGGGCGACCGTCCACGTGACGCCCTCGTCCGCGATGGTCTCGGCGCACCCGACCTTGTCGAGCACCTCCAGCACGTCGCCCTGGATCAGGCACGCCTTGGAGCCCTGCTTCACCAGTTCGGGATCGGCCTCCAGCACCACGGTGGGAACCCCGAGCCCGGCCAGCCGCAGCGCGGCCACCAGTCCCACCGGTCCCGCGCCGACGATGCCGACCGGTGGTCTCATGAGGGTGGTCACGGTGCCCCCGTAGTCTCGTTGTCGACCTTCTCGTCCACCTCGACCGCGTGGAAGACGGGGATGTCCCGCACGGCGCGGAGGTAGGGGGTGCCCTCGGTGTACCCGGTGCCCGGCACGTCGCCGAGCATCCGCACCGCGAGCCGGTAGTGCGTCCTCCGCCAGCGCAGCATCGCGCGGGCGAACGAGTTCATGGCCTCCGCCAGCGGTTTGCGCGCGTCCTCCGCGACCACGTCGGACTCGCACATCCGCCGGTAGGCCTCGTCGAGCGTCGGCTGGTCGCCGAGCACCCGCGCCCGCACGTCGGGCACGGAGCGGTAGGCCGCCGACTCCACCCGGTCGCCGTCCGGCCTGCGGCACAGCGACTCGACGAGCTTGTAGTTGCGGGACTGGATCGCGCTGGCGCCCTCGGTGAAGTTCCGGAACGTCCGGAACGACTCGACCTGCATGGTCGCCAGCATCGAGAACAGCGGTGACGACTCGCGCAGCGCGACCTCCGAGCTGCTCATGAAGTGCACGGCCCGTTCGATCTCGCCCTCCCCCAGCGCCGCGACGGCACCGCGGATCTGCGTGGCCAGCAGGGAGAACGTGGTCTCGAACGCCTGGAGCGACCGGAGGAACAGGTACTCGTCGTGCAGGGTGTGCACGGGCAGGATGCTCAGCTGCACGGCCCTGCGCTCCGCGTACGACATGTCGCCGCGCACCGCGGCGCACGCCTGGCGGGCGAGGTCACCGGGCTCGGTGGCGGTGAGCCCGGCGTCCAGCGACATCCGGGCGAGCGCGGGCAGGATCACCCTCAGCCCGTGCCGGAAGCGCTTGCGCACCACGACCCCGTCCGGCCGGGCCTGTGGCAGCAGCGTGGTGCGCCCGTCCGCGGCGGACAGCTCGAAGGCCAGCGCGTCCGCCACCAGCTGGGCGGTGAGCCGGTCGCACCGCGTCCTGGCGAACGGCGCCTGCTCGACCGGGTCGTCCGCGCCGGGGAGCTGGAGCAGCGGCAGCGCCAGGTAGGACGGGTAGTCGTAGCGCTTGTCCGGCTTGTCCAGCGCGGTGCCCAGGAACGACACCAGCGTCTGCACGTGGGACCACGGGCCGCCCAGTTCGGGGAGCAGGTCGCGCACGTTCGCGAGCAGCTCCAGCAGTTCCGGCGCGACGAAGTGCTTCCCGGCGCTGTGGTACTCGCGGACCACGGCTCCGTAGGGGAACCGCTTGACGTCCGGTGCGCGCAGCCAGGAGTTCAGTTCGGCGGTGGACATGGCTACCGCCCCGCTCTGGTCGAGGAGCGCAGGTCGCCGAGCACCGAGCACAGCGCCGCCACGTCGTCGGAGTCGTTGTAGTAGTGGAAGGACAGCCGGACCACGTCGCCCCGCGGGCTCACCGAGACGTTGCGGGCGGCCAGCGCGCGGGCCAGCGCGCCGGGATCCGGGTCCACCAGACCGATGTGCGCGCCGCGCCGCTCGGGCGGCAGGACGCGCACCTCTTCTCCCTGTCCGCCCAGCATCTCCGCGGCCAGCTCCGTCAGTTGCAGCACGTGCATACGCACCTCCGCGAGGTCGAGCGCTCCGATCAGGCCAAGGGCGGCGTTCGCCGCGTAGCAGGCGGGGACCGCCGGGGTGCCGGTCTCGAACCTGGTCGCGGCCGCCGGGAAGTCGAGGACGGCGGGGTCGAACGCGAACGGGTCCACCCGGCCGAACCAGCCCGTGAGCCGGGGGTCGCGGTCGGTGAGGTCCGGTGACCGCACGTAGAGGAAGGCGAGCCCCGGCAGGCCGGGCAGGTACTTCATGGCGCCCGCCACCAGGAAGTCGCAGTCGAGTTCGCCGACGTCCACGGGCTGCACGCCGACCGCCTGGTAGGCGTCGACGAACACCGCGGCACCCGCCGCGCGGGCGGCGCGGGTCACGTCGCCGACCGGCGACCGCAGTCCGCGCCCGTAGGTCACCAGCGGCACGGACACCAGCCTGGTGCGCCGGTCGACCAGCCCCGCCTGGTCCACGGGGTCGACCGCGTGCACGACGTCGGCGCCGCGCGGGCGCTGCGCCAGCCACACGTGCGAGAGCGAGGGGAACTCCTCGACGGTCGAGACGATCCTCCCGCGCCGCGAGTAGTCCAGTGTGGACGCGACCTGGTAGGCGCCGGTGGAGGCGTTGGGCACCAGCGCGACCTGGTCGGCGCTCGCGCCGATGAGGGCGGCGAACCCCTCGCGGGCGCCGCGGACCTGCTCCTCGAACTGCTCCCACGCCCCGCCGCCGCCGGTCATGTCGTCGGCCATCCGCAGCAGCGCGCGGTCCAGGTCGTCCGACCGCGCGCCGAGGCTGCAACTGGACAGGTGCGTCCTGCGCCCCAGCACCGGGAAGCGGGCGCGGAACGCGGTCGCGGTGACGGCGCCACCCGCCGTCGTGGCGGTCATGTCCGCGCCTCGGGGGGCTCGGCCATCGGCCCGGTCAGGGTCAGCTCGGTGCGGACGTCCCACAGCTCGGGGAAGAACTTGTAGGAGATCAGCTTCGCCAGCACGTCGACGGGGGTGCCCTGGGTGCCGACGACCTGGTGGCCGATCACGCGGGTGGCCATCTTGTAGTGCTGCACGCGCCACAGCGAGATCCGCTCGTCCCAGTCGATCATCGCCTCGGCGAGCCGCTGCTCCGCGCTGTCGACCTTGCTGCGGTACAGGTCCGCGAGGTCGATGCCGCGCCGCTGGACGAGGTCGCGGAAGACGCTCCCGAGGTGGCGGCTGCGCCGCTGCACGGACTTCCACCCCGGCGAGTCGGCGCCGGAACCGTGCCCCAGCACGGTCCTGATGGTCTGGAAGTCCCAAGGGGACAGGTGTCGCATCATCTCCAGCTGGTCGGTGACGAGCACGACGCCGAGCGACGCCCTGCCCAGCAGGCGGATGGCGGTGTCGAGGTTGTCCACGCCGATGCAGTCGGCGGCTTCCGCCACCTCGGCGCAGGCGAGCTTCAACCACAGCTCGGTGGACTGGTGCACGACCTGGAACAGCAGCTCGTCGCGGTGCACGACCTCGTCGGCACCGCGCTGCAACGACAGCAGGGTGTCGGTGCGCATGTACCGCGCGTAGTCGTCGCCGCCTTCGCCGGCCAGCACCTGCTGGGAGTAGTCCTTCATGTGGCGAACCTCTACTGTCGCGCAGCCTGGTGGACGATCACGACGGCGACGCTACGGAGCCCACCTATCATCCGGGTCTTCACCGGGCTCTCATCCGATTGCCCGCTCTCCTTGCGCACCACAGGATTGCCCCGACGAAGCCGTTCCAGCGCACGCCAGGAGAACACCATGACGAGCATCCCGTCCCCCGCACGGGCCGCCGCGGCCACCGCGGCCGTGCTGCTGCTCCACTTCGGCCTCGCGGCCCCGTCGGCGGCCACCGGGCCCACCGGCACGGCCCACGAGGCACGGCAGGGCCACGGCGCGCCGCTGGTGATCGGGCACCGGGGTTCCGCCGGGTACCGCCCCGAGCACACGGCCGCGTCCTACGAGCTGGCCGCCCGGATGGGCGCGGACTACCTCGAACCCGACCTGGTGTCCACGAAGGACGGTGTGCTGGTGTCCCGGCACGAGAACGAGATCGGGCAGTCGACCGACGTCGCCGACCACCCCGCGTTCGCCGACCGGAAGACCACCAAGACCGTCGACGGGTGGGAGATGACCGGCTGGTTCACCGAGGACTTCACCCTGGCCGAGCTGAAGACCCTGCGCGCCAAGGAGGCCCGTCCCGAGCTGCGCCCGGCGAACGCGGTCCACGACGGCCGGTACCCGATCATGACCTTCCAGGAGGTCGTCGACCTGAGCAGGACCCTGTCGCGCAGGCTCGGCCGCACGATCGGCGTCTACCCGGAGACCAAGCACTCGGCGTACTTCGCCTCGCTCGGCCTCCCGCTCGAACCCGCGCTCGTGCGCACCCTGGACGCCAACGGCCTGAACCGGCCCAACGCCAAGGTGTTCGTGCAGTCCTTCGAGGTCGACAACCTCAGGCGGCTCGACGCGCAGCTGCGGGTGCCGCTGGTCCAGCTCGTCTGGAGCGCGGACCAGGTGACCCCCGAGCGGCTGCGCGAGATCGCCGGGTACGCCGACGCGGTGGGCGCCGAGCAGACCATGGTCATCCCCTGGCGGGAGGACGGGACGCTGGGCGGCCCGACCGCGCTGGTCCGCCAGGCGCACCGGCTCGGGCTGGCCGTCCACGTCTACACCTTCGCCGCCGAGAACGAGTTCCTGCCCGCGGCCTACCGGTCGTCGGCGAACCCCGCGGACCACGGCAGGCTGGCCGACGAGCTGACGGCCTACTTCGCGGCCGGGGTCGACGGCGTGTTCAGCGACCACGTCGACGTCGCCGTGGCCGCGCGGCGGGCGCACGGGCACCGGTGACCGCTCGGCAAGACCCGGTTGATACGGGGCCCGCCTAGCGTCGTCCCCGTGAAGATCCGTTGGCAGGTCACGTGGTCGCGCGGCAGGCTGGTCGCGCTCGGTGCCGTCGTCGCGGTGCTGCTGGGCACGACGGTGGTGTGGGTGTCGGGCGGCGACCCGACGACCCGCCCGCTCCGGGTGGAGGAGGGCTTCGTCGAGGTCCCGGCGGCACCCGGTTCGGCGGAACGGGTGTCGCTGGAGACGAGCCTGTTCCTCCCCGAGCGCACGCCCGCGCCCGCGGTGCTGCTCGCGCACGGGTTCGGCGGCGACAAGCACAGCGTCGACACCGACGCCCGCGAGCTGGCCGAGGCCGGGTTCGTGGTGCAGACCTACTCCGCGCGCGGTTTCGGCCGCAGCACGGGGAAGATCGGGCTGAACGCCCCCGACGCCGAGGTCGCCGACGCCCGCGCGCTCGTCGACCGGCTGGCCGCTCGACCCGACGTCGTGCTGGACGGTCCCGGCGACCCGCGGATCGCGGTGTCCGGCGCCTCCTACGGCGGCTCGCTGTCGCTGCTGCTGGCGGGTACCGACCGGCGGGTCGACGCGCTGGTGCCGGTGATCACCTACAACGACCTCGCCCAGGGGCTGCTGCCGAACGCGGTCTCGGAGCGGGAGGTCGACGGCACGACACCGGCTCCCGGCGGGTTCGCCCCCGGCGGCGTGTTCAAGAGCTCGTGGGGCGGCTTCCTCTACTCGATGGGCCTGGACCCGGAGGTGTCGCCGGAGGACGAGCTGCGCCCCGTCGCGGCCCAGCGCGACACCGACCTCGGATCGGTGTGCGGCCGGTTCACCGACGAGGTGTGCCGCGCCTGGACCGAGGTCGCCACGACCGGCACCATGGGTGAGGAGACCCTGCGGCTGCTGAGCACCCTCTCCCCGGCGTCGGTCACCTCCGCCGTCACGGCGCCGACCCTGCTGGTGCAGGGCGAGCAGGACACCCTGTTCGGCCTCGACCACGCCGACGCCAACGCCCGGCAGATCACCGCGGCGGGCGGCGAGGTCCAGGTCGTCTGGTTCGCGGGCGGCCACGACGGCGCCTACCCGGACGAGGGGTTGCGCGGCCGGATCGTCGACTGGCTGCGGTTCCGCCTGCTGCGCGAGGGGGAGAACCCCTTCGGCGCCTTCGAGTACGACGTCCAGGGCGGCATCACGCCGGAGGGCACGCCGTCGGCGCGCACCGTCCGGACCGACTCCTACCCCGGTCTGCACCACGGCTCGACCCGCCGCGAGCAGCTCCGGCTCAGCGGCGACGAGCAGGTGGTCATCACCCCACCGGGCGGACTGCCCGCCGCGATCAGCGGGATGCCCGCGCTCAACGGACGTCTGGGCCAGACGTCGTGGATGGCGTCGCTGTTCAGCATGGACCTGCCGGGGCAGCAGGCGACCTTCACGTCGGGGCCGGTGGACGCGCAGCTGCTGGCGGCGGGCGCGGCCACGGTGCGGCTGCGGGTCTCCGCGGTCGGGCCGCCCGGTGACGGCGTGCTGTTCCTGAAGGTCTACGACAAGGACCCCAACGGCACCAGGACGCTGCCCGGCAACGCGGTCGCCCCGGTGCGCCTGCCGCCGCTGCCCGCCGACGGCTCGCCCGTCGAGGTCGACGTCGCTCTGGCGGGCATCGTGCGCCCCTTCGAGAACGGCCACGAACTCCAGCTGTCGGTCGCGACCACGGACCAGACCTACCGCACGCCCACCACGCCCGCGGCCTACCGGGTGTCGCTGGCGGGCCCGGTGGAGGTTCCCGTCGTGCCCGCGGTCCCGCTGGGGTCGGCGCTGCCCGTGGCCCAGCTGGCGGGCATCGGCGCCGTGCTCGCCGCGGTCGCGCTGCTGGCGGTCGTCGCCCGCGTGCGGCGGCGGCACGGGCGCGACGTCGACCCGGACCTGGTGGACACCCCGCTGGTGATCGACAGGCTGACGAAGGCGTACACCAGCGGCGTGACCGCGGTCGACGGGCTGTCGTTCCGGGTGGAGCGCGGCCAGGTCCTCGGCCTGCTCGGCCCGAACGGCGCGGGCAAGACGACCACGCTGCGGATGCTGATGGGCCTCATCACGCCGACCGGCGGCACGATCAGGGTGTTCGGCAGCCTCGTCACGCCCGGCGCGGCGGTGCTGTCGCGGATCGGCTCGTTCGTGGAGAGCGCGGGCTTCCTGCCGCACCTGTCCGGTGTGGAGAACCTGCGGGCGTACTGGGCGGCCACCGGCCGTCCCGCGGACGAGGCCCACCTGGACGAGGCGCTGGAGATCGCCGGGCTCGGCGACGCGGCGCACCGGCTGGTGAAGACCTACAGCCAGGGGATGCGGCAGCGGCTCGCCATCGCGCAGGCGATGCTGGGCCTGCCGGACCTGCTGGTGCTCGACGAGCCCGCCAACGGGCTGGACCCGCCGCAGATCCACGCGATGCGCGACGTGCTGCGCCGCTACGCGGCGGCGGGCCGAACGGTGCTGGTGTCCTCGCACCTGCTCGCCGAGGTGGAGCAGACCGCGACGCACGTCGTCGTGGTCCACCACGGGCACGTGATCGCGGCCGGGACGGTCGACGAGATCGCCTCGGCGGGCGGTGCCGCGAGCTTCGCGGTCGACCGGCCGGGTCTGGCCGCGACCGCGCTCGCCGCGGTCCCCGGCGTGACCGACGTGGACGTGGACGGCGGCGAGGTGCACGCGGTGCTGAACGGCGTGCCGTGCGGTGACGCCGTGGCGGCGCTGGTCGGGGCGGGCGTCTCGGTCGAGCGCGCCGGACCGAGGCGGCGGCTGGAAGACGCGTTCCTGCAACTGGTCGGAGAAGGATCATGAGCGAGGTTCAGGACATCGACGCGGTGCCGGGCTACCGGTCGTCGCGGACGCTCCGGCTCGGGGTCGAGCTGCGCAGGCAGCTCCGCCGCAGGCGGACCAAGCTGCTGCTCGGCATGGTCGTGGTGCTGCCGGTGGTGCTGGTGATCGCGTTCGGGATGGGTGAGGAGCCCGACCCCGACCGCCGCGGCGGCACCTTCGCCGACCTGGCGGTGGTGAGCGCGCCGAACTTCGTGGTGTTCGGGTTCTTCGTCGCGGGCTCGTTCCTGCTGCCGCTGGTGGTCGCGGTGCTCTTCGGCGAGACGGTCGCGGGCGAGGCGTCCTGGTCGAGCCTCAAGTACCTGCTCTCGATCCCGGTGCCGAGGCTGCGGCTGCTGCGGCAGAAGGCGCTGGCCGCCGGGGCGCTGTCGGCGCTCGCGCTGGTGCTCTTCCCGGCGACGGCGCTGCTGGTGGGCGTGATCTGGTACGGCGTCGGCGACGCGACCAGCCCGACCGGGGACGCGGTCCCCTTCGGCACGAGCGTGGTGGCGATGGCGATCACGACGGCGTACGTCGTGGTGCAGCTGAGCTGGATCGCCGGGTTCACGCTGTTCCTGTCGGTGTCGCTCGACGCACCGCTCGGCGCGGTCGGCGGTGGCGTGCTGGCGGTGGTCCTGTCGCAGATCCTGGACTCGATCACCGCGCTCGGCGGCGTCCGCAACTACCTGCCGACGCACCACGCGTTCGACTGGATCGACGTCTTCTCCACCACCGTCGACTGGACGGACATGGCCAACGGCGCGCTGCTCTCGCTCGGGTACACGGCCCTGTTCGGCGCGCTGGCCGCGTGGCGCTTCGCCCGCAAGGACATCACGAGCTGACCCCGCGGGGTGTCCTGGAGCCCGGCGGACCGGGCTTCAGGACACCCTGCGGATCGCCTGCGCGGGGCCGCGCCGGTGCCACACCAGACCGCCGCCGTCGCCGCTGTCGGGGTCGACGACCTCCACCACCCGACCGAGCAGGATCGTGTGGTCACCGCCGTCGCGCACCCCGCCCGGCGAGCAGATGATCCGCACCCGCACGTCGGTCAGCTCGGGCACGCAGCCGTGGCGCACGTTCTGCCCGGCGAACCGGTCGACCGGCGAGGCGAATCGCCGCGCCAATTCCTGTTGGCCCGGTTCGAGGACGTGCAGACAAATGCGCTCGGAATCGACGACCATGTCGTGGCTGAAATTCGCCCGGTTCAGGCACACCAGCACGAGAGGAGGTGACACCGACACCGAGCACACCGCGTTGACGGTGAGGCCGATGAGCGTTCCGGTCGGCCCGTAGCAGGTCAGGATGGCAAGGGGGGCGGGAAGCTGAGCCATCGCCCGACGGAAGGTCGCCACGTCGACAGAAGGCTGGTCATCCCGTTCAACAATGATTGAAGGCTCCACACCGCCACGGTAGGCGCGCGTCGTATCAGCCAACTCTCAACGATCGCGCACGCGCCGAGAATGACGTGAGACCGAGGTGAGACCGGCGCTGAATACCTTTCGCACAGGGAGGTACGCGGCATGACGATCACACACATCGGCCAGGGGACCGGATGGTTGCAGTCCGATCGACTGCCCGACCGGGTCGTGGCGAGCAGCCTGTACGACTCGGCGGGCTGGCTGCGCACGTGGGAGACCAACCCCGTCGAGCGGCGCACGCGGCACACCTACATCAGCGCGGAAGTGGCGGGCGGGGCGTCCGTCGTCCCGCTCTACGAAGTGACCCTGTCGCCGTTCTGGCACGGCTACGAGGTGCAGTGCGACCTCATCGGCCGGTTCGGCTCGCCCATCGTCTTCGCCGGGTCCACGTACTCCATGTACGGCAAGCGCGGGCACGTGCCCGCCGAGCTGGCCCGCGGCGCGCACGCGACCGCGATGGAGTGGATCTCCGGCGGTGACGCCGAGCTGCTGGTAGTGCCCAACCTCACCGCCGAGGGCGTCGACGACTGGCTGGCCGCCGTCGGACCGCCGGTCGGCAAGGTGCTGCTGGAGCGCACGTACAGCTGCGACACGGCGGGCACGTTCACCGACCACCTGGTCACCAAGCTGCCCAACAAGATCAAGCGGGACGTCGAGCGGCGGCTGCGCCGCTCCGAGGAGCGCGGCCTGCGCGTGCGGATGGTCGAGGGCCCCGACGCGCACGACCTGGTGCGCCACGCCTACCCGCTGACCGTCGACACCAGCGACAAGAACGACTGGCCCGCGCTGTTCACCGAGGACGCGCTGAACTCGATGCTGCGGGTGCCCGGAGCCATGATGCTCGCCGCCGAGGTCGACGGCAGGCTGGTCGGCGCGTTCTTCGCGTTCCGGCACGGCGACGAGGTCACCTACATGTGCGGGGGCGTCGAGTACGCCGGCCTCAAGGAGCTGAGCACGTACGTGGCGCTCATGTACGGCGGCACGAAGTGGGCCTACGACAACGGCATGCGCCGGATCGAGTGGGGCCGCGACAACTACAGGTTCAAGGAGAAGCACGGTTTGACCGGCACCGACCTCTGGGCGCTCGTCTACGCCCCGGAAGCCCGCCCCGACCTCGTCCCGGCGCTGAACGGCATGCACGACCTGCTGTCGGCCTACATCGAGGGCACGTGATGGGCCCCGGACAGCGCCGAGCCGCGCTGCTGCTCATCGCGGTCATCAGCGTCAACGCGTCGTACACGGTGCTGATCCCGTTCGTCCCCGACCTCGAGGACCGGGTGGGGGCGAGCCCCGCGGTCATCGCGCTGATGTTCGCGCTGTTCGCGGCCACCAAGACGCTGGCCCAACCCGTCGGCGGCTGGTGGGTGGACCGCTGGCGCGCCAACGGTGTCGCGTGCGCCTCCCTGCTCATCGCCACGGCCGGCATCGTGGTCACCGCGTACGCCGGGGACTCCGCCACGCTGCTCGCGGGCCGCGCGCTGTGGGGTGTGGGCGAGGGGCTGGTGTCCCCCGCGCTCTACGCCGGGATGGCCGCGCTGTGCAAGCACTACGACATCTCCACGAGCCGGATGATGGGCAACTTCGGCTCGGCCGCCGTGGCCGGGTTCCTGCTCGGTCCGCTGATCGCCGGGGTGGCCACGCCGCTCGGCCTCGAAGCGCTGTTCCTCGTCGGCGCCGTCATCACGGCCGCCACCGCCTTCGGCCTGCTGAGCGCCATCCCGTCGAAGGCCGTCCTCCCGGCCGAAGAGGACACGTCGATGTCCGTCCCCGTCTCCGGCACCGCTCCGGTGACCAGGTGGTGGATCTGGGTGCTCGTGCTCGGCGGCCTGGACATGTTCACCGCGTTCATCTACTCGGCGCTGGAACCCGTGCTCCCGCTCTACCTCAGCTCCGCGCAGGACAGCTCGGCCAGGTCGGCCATCTCGGTCGTGTTCGTCGCCGGGCTCGCCGCGTCGGGACTGGGCATGTGGCTGCTCGGCCGCTTCGCCGAGCGGCTGCGCCTGGTCACCATGATCCAGATCGGTCTCGGCTTCATGTCCGTCGGCCTCGCCGGTGTGGCCATCAGCGCGAGCACGGTGCCGGTCGCGGCGTGGTTCGTGGTGTTCATGATCGGGTACGCGGCGCTCTTCCTGAGCGCGCGGCGGGGCATCGTCGAGCTGAAGTCGGCCTCGGCCAACCAGGGCAAGGCGTTCGGGCTGTTCGGGTTCATCTCCGACGTCGGCAACATCTTCGGCCCGATCGCGGGCGTCGTGCTCTACCAGCTCACCGGCAGGTTCTCGTTCGTGGTGCTGGGCGGCCTGAGCGGCCTCCTGCTCGCCGCGCTGTTCCTCGCGGCGGGCCGCACCAGGGCGCTGCTGCCGAGCGGCAGGACGACAACACCGGCGCCCGAACCCGTCGGGTGACGTGAGACGGGGAGGAGAAGCACCCGATACCGGCTGCCAACACAGTGGCAGGAGAAGCGAAACCGAGCAGAACCCGGAGATGCCACCACCATGACCGCCCCATACAGGCTGTGCGAGGCCCACGTCGGCACCCACCCGTCCGCCGTCCGACTGCTGCCGACGTTCGACGTGGCGCGGCTGCTCGACGACCTGAAGGTCCTCGACAGCCACCAGTGGTCGTTGCAGACGACGTTCGAGACCACCGGTCCCGCCGAGGAGGCCGACTTCGACTGGCGCGCGCTCCCGTTGCGCAGCCCCACGGGCAGCGAGCTGCGCACCGATCCCGGCGGCGCGGGTCTCGACGACTTCGCCGACACGAAGTGGCTCGCCGAAGCGCCGTACCTGGCCGAGGTCCTCGCCTCGATCCCCGCTCCGCTGCGCTGCGTCCGGCTGCTCGCGCTCGGGCCCGGTGCGCAGAGCGAGCTGCACTTCGACACCAAGATCGGGTTCCCGTGGGCGAACCTCCGCCTGCACGTGCCGCTGATCACCAACCCCGGCGCCACGCTGCTGATGGACGGCGACCTGCACGTGTGGGAGCCCGGCACGTTCTGGTTCGGCGACTTCTGCCGGATGCACCAGGTGGAGAACACCGGCAAGCGCAAGCGCGTCCACATGGTCGTCGACACCACCCTCACCCCCGAGCTGCTGGCGCTGTTCCCGCCGGAGTTCCGGGAGGCGATGGACCCCGAGGACGTGCTCTTCAACAGCCCGGTGGTGCCGCTCGACGACCTGGAGCGCTACCCCTGCGAGTTCACCGTCCCCCTGTCGTTCACCGACTTCGAGGAGGCGGAGGGCGAGTTCACCCGGCCGCAGCAGTACCTCCCGGCGAGCGTGGACGTCGACGGCGACCGGCTGGTGCTCTCGGTGGACGGCAAGCCGACGTTCGGCCTCGTCCACATCGGCGACGGCGAGTTCCGCTTCTCCGGCTGGACCGACGAGCGCACGGTCCAGCTCGTGCTCGACGGTGACCGCCCGACGGTCGTCCTGCGCACCCGCCACGGCGGGCGGGAGCAGCGGCTGGACGTGCACGCCGCCGTCCGCGCCCCCGCCGTCTGACCCACACCACCGAGTCCCGCCGGGCGCGGCTACCGCCCGGCGGGACGCTCCACGTCGAGGAGGCGCGCATGGACGTCAGTACCGACCTCGGGCTGACGACCGGCCTGATCACCGTCCAGGAGGCGCTCGGCGCGGACTGGGGTGCGACGGCCGGGCTGGACCTGGTCCGCGTCGTCGACCCCCCGCCGGACTCCTGGCCCGCCCTGCACGCCGCGGGTTTCCGGGTGCACCCCTCGTGGATCACCTGGACCGCTCCCGTCGGCGCGTCGGAGGACGAGTTCCTGGCGCGGCTGGACGGCAAGGAGCGCCGCAGCATCCGGGCCGGGCAGCGCTTCGCCTCGGAGCGGGGCATCGGGATGAAGGTGGTCACCCCGCTCGACGCGCAGTCGTTCGACGTGTTCCTCGGCCTGTACGAGCCCCAGATCGCGGCGATGCGGCACGGCGTGCCCTACGCCGCGCTGGAGCGCGACGAGATACTGGAGCAGGGCGACGACTACTTCGCCGTGCAGGCGTTCGCGGCGGACGAGCTGGTGGGCTCGTGCGTGTGCCGGATCCGCCGGGACATCTCCACGGTGGTGATCCGCTTCGCGACGACGGCGCCGGGCAGCCGCCAGCAGCGCCTGGTGCGGGCCCTGTACATGAAGGTGTTCCAGACGGCCAGGGAGATGGGCCACGCCGAGATCTCCCTCGGCACCGACCCCGCGCTGTACGGCCACCTGACCAGGCCGGGCCTGTTCTCGTTCAAGAGCGGGCTGGGTTTCACCCCGGTGCCCGCGCGGCTGTTCGGCTCGATGGACGACCCGGACGAGGCCACGATGGCGCTGCGCCTCGACTCGCTCACCGACCCGTCCCTGCTGGTGTCCTACGACGTGGGCGGAACCGGGCGGGCCACGGCACCACCGCTGCGGCTGACCGTGCTGGCGGGCGACCCGGACACCGACACCTCCCCCTACGGCGCGCCGTTCCTGACCGGGGTGGACGTGCTGGCGGTCGGTTGAGCCGGTACGGGGCACCCCTCGTGGATCCGAGGGGTGCCCCGCTCGTCACCCCCTCCGCATCGACGCGACCGCGCCCGCGATCCACCGGGACTCGACCGCGACGGACGTGAACGACGCGTACCTCGCCCCCGGCTTGTCGGAGAACAGCGACACGACACCGACCTGCCGGACACCGCCGCGACCGTCGCCGACCAGCAGCGGCCCGCCGGAATCGCCGTAGTTCACCGCGGCCCGGTTCCCGCTGGCGCAGATCGAACCCGCCCCGTGCGACGGCGGGTTCCACATCACGTCCGCGCCGCAGGCCGAATCCCGTTCGACGACCAGGTGCGCGCCCCTCAACGACGTCGGGGCGGTCCCGTGGTCCGGCGGCGCGTCCGTGTACCCCCAGCCGACCGTGACGGCGTGGTCCCTCGTCGACGGCTCACCACGTCCCAGCCGCACGGTGGGCGCGGACTGCGGCGACGCGAGCAGCACCACGGCGACGTCCCCCCGGTTGTCGACGGTCAGGTCGTACTCGGCCGGGACCCGGCGGTCCACGACGGGGACCCGCTGGGCGCGGGGCCAGCCGGGCACGTCGACACCGACCACGGCGACCAGGTCGGTCGGTCCGGCGTCGGCGACGCAGTGCGCCGCGGTCAGGACGACGTCGGGCGCGATGAGCGTGCCGCCGCAGAAGTGGTCGTCAGGAGCCTCGGCGAAGCGCAGCGACACCATGAAGCGGTACTGCCGGAAGGGCGCGTCGTAGCCGTTGTGGATGGCGAGGGCGGCAGGCGGCGGTGCCACCGCTGCCAGCAGGACCGCCCCGACCACCGCCGCCACGAGGCGGCGGGCCAGAAAGCGCATCGGAACCTCCAGGTGTGGACAACAGGAACCCGGCGTGCCCGCGGTTGACGCACCGCGCACACGTCCGCTCCCCACGGTCGCGCCCCGCGCTCTCCCCCGGCTCTCAGCCGCTCGGCCCGCCCAGCACCCGTTCCGGCTCACGTCGGCAGGATCGGGCAAGGATCCGCGATCTTTGCCCTCACACCCCCGCGGCTCGGAGCGGTTGACTGCCACCACACCGGTCCAGCACGCGAGAAGCGGGGAGAAACCCACCATGAGGATCGCCGTCGTCACCGGCGCCAGCTCCGGGATCGGCCGGAGCGCCGCCGTCCAGATCGCCAAGCGCGGCGCGGGCGCCGTCGTCACCTACGGCAAGAACAAGGAGGGCGCGCTGGACACCGTCGCGGAGATCGAGCGCGGCGGCGGACAGGCCGTCGCCCTACCGCTGGACGTCGGTGACAGCGCGGCCTTCCCCGCGTTCCGCGACTCGGTGGCCGAGGCCCTGCGCGGAACCTGGGGGACGGACGAGTTCCACTACCTGGTGAACAACGCGGGCTTCGGGCAGAGCGCGCCGTTCGAGGACACGACCGAGGAGATGTTCGACGCGCTCACGCGGGTCCTGCTCAAGGGGCCGTACTTCCTCACCCAGGCGCTCCTGCCGATCATGGCGGACGGCGGCGCGATCGTGCACACGGCCAGCAACTCCGGCCTGCCGCACTGCGTGGAGGTCGGCTACTCCGCCTACGGCACGATGAAGGGCGGTCTCATGGTGCTCACCAGGTACATGGCCAAGGAGTTCAGCGGGCGGGGCATCCGGGTCAACTCGGTCGCGCCCGGCGCCACCAGGACGCGGATCGGCGGCGACGCCTTCGACAGGTACCCGGAGGTCATCCCGCCGATCGTCGAGAGGACCGCGCTGGGCCGTCTCGGCGAGCCAGACGACATCGGCCTCGTCATCGCCTCGCTGCTGTCGGACGACTCGCGCTGGGTGACCGCGCAGAACATCGAGGTCTCGGGCGGCTACCACCTCTGACCCGGCGGGCGGCCCTTGCCCGGCCGCGGAACCCTGTTTAAGTTCATTGCATGAACGATTACTCCGTCGCGGCGCTGCCGGAGGGTGTCGACCCGGCCTGGCTGCCGCCGTCCGCGTTCCGCCCGCTCGGTTCCCGCCGGGTGCGGGTCGTCGGGGACGGGCCGCTCGTCGCCACGGTGCGCGGCGAGGTCGCCGCGGCGGTGCGCGACCACGGCGGCGAGGTGGTCGGCGACGGAGCGGTGGACCTGGAACTGGTCGGCACGAACGACTCCGGCGGTGATCCGGAGGCGTTCACCGTGGAGCGCACGGCGACGACCACCACGGTCCGCGCGAGCGGCGCCGGACTGCTCTACGGCCTCCACCACGTCGTCCGCCTGGGTGAAGCAGCTTTCAGCGCCGCCGCGGCGGGGGAGTTCGCCCCCCGCCAGCCGATCCGGATGCTCGACCACTGGGACAACGTCGACGTCCACCCCGTGATGGGCCAGGTCGAACGCGGGTACGCGGGCGGCTCGCTGTTCTACGACGACGGCGCGGTGCGGTCCGACCTGAGCCGGGTGGCCGCCTACGCGCGGCTGCTCGGCTCGATCGGCGTCAACCGGGTCGGTCTCAACAACGTCAACGTGCACCGCACCGAGGCGCGGCTGCTGACCGACCTGCTGCCCGACGTGGTGCGGCTCGCCGACGTGTTCCGCCCGCACGGGATCAGGGTGGGCCTGTCGGTGAGCTTCGCCTCGCCGGTGGTGCTCGGCGGGCTGGCCACGTCGGACCCCCTCGACCCCGAGGTGCGCGACTGGTGGGCCCGCACGACGGCCGCCGTGTACGCCGCGATCCCCGACTTCGCGGGCTACGTCGTCAAGGCCGACTCCGAGGGCCAGCCGGGGCCGTTCGCCTACGGCCGCGACCACGCCGACGGGGCGAACGCGCTGGCACGGGCGGTGAAGCCGTTCGGCGGCACGGTGTTCTGGCGGGCGTTCGTCTACGACCACCACCAGGACTGGCGCGACCGGTCGACGGACAGGGCGCGCGCCGCGCACGACCACTTCGCCCCGCTGGACGGCGGGTTCGACGACAACGTGGTCCTCCAGGTGAAGGCGGGTCCGATCGACTTCCAGCCGCGCGAACCGGTGTCGCCGGTGATCGCGTCCATGCCGAGCACGCGGCTGGCCGCGGAGTTCCAGGTGACCCAGGAGTACACCGGGCAGCAGAAGCACGTCTGCTACCTGGTCCCGCAGTGGCGGGAGGTGCTGGCGTTCCGGCCGTGGGGCGACGGGGGCGGCGCGGTCGCGGACGCGGTGGCCGGGGTGGTGGCCGTGTCGAACGCGGGCACCGACCCGTTCTGGACCGGGCACCCGTTGGCGCAGGCCAACCTCTACGGGTTCGGCAGGCTCGCGTGGGACGACCGGCTGGCGCAGGGTGCCGTGCTGGACGAGTGGATCGGCCTGACGTTCGCCGACGACGGCGTGCGGGAGGCGCTGCACCGGGTGATGGACGACTCGTGGCGCACCTACGAGCGGTACACCGCTCCGCTCGGCGTCGGGTTCATGGTCAACCCCAGCGGCCACTACGGGCCCGCCGTCGACGGCTACGAGTACTCCCGCTGGGGCACCTACCACTTCGCCGACCGCGACGGCGTCGGCGTGGACCGCACGCGGGCGACCGGCACCGGGTTCACCGGCCAGTACCCGGCGCCGTGGCGGGACGTCTACGAATCGCTCGACACCTGCCCGGACGAGCTGCTGCTGTTCTTCCACCACGTCCCGTACGACCACGTCCTGCACTCCGGCACCACCGTGGTCCAGCACATCTACGACACCCACTTCGACGGCCACGACGAGGTCCGCCGCACGGCCGCCACCTGGGCGGCGCTGGAGGGCCGGGTGCCCGCCGCGGTGTTCGACCGCGTCACCGACCTGCTCACCGAGCAGCTCCGGTGCGCGACCGAGTGGCGCGACCAGGTCAACACCTACTTCCACCGCAAGTCCGGCGCACCGGACGGCCGGGGCAGGCGGATCTACTGACAGCGCAGCAGGACCACCGCCGCCGGGTCGAGCACCACCTCGTCCCCGGCGGCGCGGGCCGCGCCCCCCAGCAGGTCGACACCGTCGGCCGGGCAGGGCACGACGACGCGGGAACCGCTGTGGTTCAGCAGGAACAGGTGCCGCACGCCCTCCTCCGTGACGCGCTCGGCGACCTCGACGTCCGGCACGTCGGCCAGCGGTCCGGCGAGCCCGTGCTCGTCCAGCACCGCCCGCACCACCGCGGCCACACCGGGGTCGTCGAGCAGGGTCGCCACGTACCAGGCGCTGCCGCCGCCCCGCGCGGCGCGGGTGACCGCGGGCGTCCCGGCGTAGAAGTCGGCGCCGTAGGTCCCGAGCACCTCCGTGGAGGGCTCCGGCACCACCACCTCGAACACGTGCCGGGCGTCGTGCTCGACCGCCCCGAACCGCACGGGGTTCACGACGTCGGGCCGCTGGGCGTCGGTCTCCTCCACCCGCAGCCCGAGCAGTCCGGCGAACGGTCTCGGCACGTCGGCCACTCCTCGGGGTCGTAGTCGCCGCCGTAGGCGATCCGGCTCACGCGGTGAACCTCCCGGTGGCGTCGCGCAGCACCGGTTCGGCGGTGCGCAGCAGGACGTGCGTGAGGGGTGAGGCGAGCAGGAGGAGGACCCAGTCCGACGTCAGCACCACGGTCCCGGCCGCCGCGACGAGCAGCGACGCCGTGCCGAGCGTGGTGGCCGGGCGGGCGCCGAGGTAGTACCCGGCCAGCCGCACGAGGTCCCGCGTGCGCAGCGAGAGCGCGGACGACAGGACGAGCGCCTGCGCCGACCAGAGCAGGACCGCCAGCCCCACCAGCAGAAGCACCAGGCCGTACCCGGCGGGCACGCCCGCCACGTCCAGGTTCGCCAGGGTGAAGCCCAGCACGGTGAGCACCACCAGCGCGGGCGGCCACCAGCGCAGCACGTCGAGCCAGTTGAGCCGGTAGCCGCGCCAGAAGTGCGCGGCGGGCGACAGGTCGCGGTCGGCGAGGAACACGCGCCAGGCGAAGATCGCCGCCGACAGCGCCGGGGCCACCGGCACGAAGCAGAGGCCGATCAGCGGCGCGTTCCCGCTCCCTCCCGCCAGCAGCACGACCGCCGCGAGCGCCGGGGCCGTCGTGAGCACCACCAGCACCTCGATCACGAGCAGCCAGTAGACGACGGCCGCCGAGCGCGCCAGGAACCCACCGCCGATCTCGGCCGCCGGGTCGGGTGCGGGCCTCACCGCTCGTGCTCCGCGACGAGCCGGTCGTCGGAGGCACCGAGCAGCCGCCGGTCGTCCAGGCCCGCGTACCCCTGCGGGCGCACCGGCAGCACCTCGACGAACGTGACCTCGTGGCGGGCCAGCGGGAGCCGCAGCTCCACCCGCTCGCCGTGGACCGCGACCGACCGGTGCTCGACGGCCGGGCGGGCGCAGTCGCGCAGCAGGTCGAACGTCCTGAGGTCCGGCGACGCGGGTCGGCCGAGTTCCCGCCACGCGGCGAAGGCGTTGCCGTCGTGCTCGTTCACCCGCTCCCGGCGGACGAACGCGCGGGCGGCCCGCACGGGCAGCGACACCCGGACCTCGTGCCGGTCGGGCGCGTCCGGGCCGTCGGTGCCGCCGACCGGCTGCCACGCCAGCACGGTGACCCGGCCGTCGTCGTCGGCGCAGACCAGGTGGTCCTCGCCGCGCGCGAGCACCCACGCGCCCATCCTGGCCAGGAACGCGTAGAGGTGGTAGGTCGGCTTGGGCACCTGGCGGTGGGTCAGCAGGCCGAATCCGCCGTGGAACACCGAGGTGGGCACGTTGTCCTCCTCGAACACGTCGCAGAACGTCCAGTAGGAGTAGGAGTCCACGAGGTCGAGGCCGCCGACGAGGACCGGCGCCAGGTAGGCGGCGTTGTAGGCCGTGTCGTGGATCGGGTTGTCCGGCCGGTAGGAGGTGTTGAACTCCGTGATGTGCACGGGCAGCCCCGCGAGGGCCGTGCCCGCCAGGTGCTTGCGGGGCGCGTCGAACTGGTCGAGCAGCTCCTGCGGCGCGGTCAGCGTCTGGTAGGTGCCGAACGGGATGGGCTGGGCGGGACCGGAGGCGTAGGCGTGCCTGCTGACGAAGTCGACCGGCACGTCCCGGCGCGCCACGAAGTCGGCGAACGGCTCCCACCACCCGTCCGCTCCGGGGGACAGCGCGGGACCGCCCACCTGGAGGCCCGCGTCGACGTCCTTGACGGCCCGCGCGGTGTTCTCGTAGAGCCGGAAGTACGCCTGCTGGTCGGCGTCCTTCCAGAAGTCCACCAGGTTCGGCTCGTTCCACACCTCGACGGGCCACGTGCGCACCTCGTCGAGGCCGTAGCGGTCGACGAGGTGGCGGAGCACGGCCCGCACCAGGGCGGCCCACTCGTCCGGGTCGCGGGGCGGGGTGATGTTGCCCTTCCACCAGAACACCGTGTCCTCGCCGGAGGCGAGCGCCGTCGGCATGAAGCCCAGCTCGACGAACGGCCGGACGCCCAGCTCCAGGTAGCTGTCGAACACCTGGTCCAGGTAGGTGAACGAGTAGCGCACGCTGCCGTCCACCGAGGACTTGCGGTGCACGCCCATGTCGTCGGACAGCAGCCCGTGGCCGCGGATGTGGCGGAAGCCGATGTCGCGCTGGACGAGCGCGAGCGACTCCCGGTAGTCCGACCGCAGGGCCAGGTTGAGCCTCCCGGTGCCCACGCAGTGGCGCCACGAGTCGGACAGGCGATGGGTGGGGTTCACGGGTGCCACTCCCCTGGGTCGGTGGGGGGGGGGCCGGGCGCCGGAGCGACCGGCCCGCGGGGGTCAGCCGTTCTTCTGCTTGTACCGCTCGTGCGCGCCGTTGACGAGCCGCACGTACTGGCCCATCCCCTTGGCGTCCAGCTCCTGCACGTAGGCGTCCCACGTGGACAGGTCCCGGTCGCCGAGGATGAACTGGAGCGTGGCCTGCGAGGTGAGGTCCTTGAGCGGGGTCTCCCAGAGGGTGGCCTGCTCGCGCTCCTCGTCGCTGAGGGGGGCGGGGGGCGCGAGCGGCCGGTTCTTCTTCCCGGCCACGGCCTTCTGGAAGACCAGCTCCTCCTCGGTGAACATCGACCGGAGGAGCTCGGTGCTGCCGCCGTAGGAGAAGACGCCGCCCTGGAAGCCGAAGTCCCTCTGGAGCTTCTTCGGCGCGTCCGGGTTCATGCCGCCGAACCCGATGTCCGGCTTGAGCGCGCGCTTGCCCGACGCGTCCTTGTCGTACGTGGTGCCGAGCACGCCCCACTTGACGAACTCGGCGCCCTCGTCGGAGTACCACAGCCAGTCGATGAACTGCATCATCGAGACGAACCTGTCGCTCTCGACGGCCTTCGCGGAGATCATCAGACCGTTCTCCAGGCGGGTGATGCGCAGGACGTCGCCCTTGGGCCCGGCGGGGATCGGGATCTTCGCGACGGTCGCGCCGGGGATGTTCTTGATCGCCGGGCGGTAGTCGTTGACGATGGTCTGCGCGTTGCCGCTGATCGCGAAGGACTTGCCGGTGGCGAACTTCTGGATCGCGGGCTCGTCCTTCTGCGTGAAGCTCTCGGGGTCCATCAGCCCCTCGGCGACGAGCTTGTGGAAGAACTCGACCAGGCCCTTGTACTCGGCGGTCGCGCCGGTGTACTCGAACTTGCCCGTGCTCTCGTTCCACTGCGTCTGCTCGTAGCCCCAGCCCGCCGTGGTGCCGAACGACTGCGAGGCCACGTTGAGGATGTTCTTGCCCTCGAACCGGTCAGACAGCGGGTAGCTGTCCGGGTGCGCGGCCTTGATCGCCTTGAGGACGGTGTGGACCTCGTCCCACGTCTTCGGCGTGGCCAGGCCGAGCCTGGTCAGCTCATCGGTGCGGAACGTGAGGGTGTAGTCCGGCCACGGCGCCTCGTGCACGCCGGGCAGCAGGTAGAACTTGCCGTCGTCCTGGCGCAGCGTGTCGAACTCGGGTTGCAGCTTCCACTTCTCGATCTTGGCCTTCAGGTTCGGCATCAGGTCGAGGTAGTCGCTCACCGCGAGGATCGCGCCCGAGGCGACGAAGGCGTCCTCCTGGTTGGGGTAGGTCTTGGCGATGATCTCCGGCGCGTCCCCCGCGCCGACGACCAGGCTCCGCTTCTGCTCGTAGTCGCTCGACGGCACGATCGTCGGCGTGACCTTCACGTTGGTGCGCTTGGTGATCTCCGACCACAGCAGCCAGTCGTCCTTCACCGGGTAGTTGGGGTGGTCGCTGTAGAGCACCCGGAACTCGACCGGCTCGGTCGCCCTGAACTGGTCGCCCTCCTTGTAGTCGGTCATCGACGCGACCCGCTTGCCGTCGAGGTCGACACCGCCGGACGCCCCCTCGCCCTCGCTGCACGCCGCCAGGCCCACCACGAGACCGGCGGCCGCCAACGCCGTCGTTAAGCGGTTCCACTTCGTTCGCATCTGGCTCTCCTCAGGGTGTGACACCGTCGTCGACGTGCGGAGCGCGAGCTACTGCTTGACCGCGCCGAGCATCACGCCCGACACGAAGTACCGTTGGATGAAGGGGTAGATCGCGAGGACCGGCAGCACGGTGAGCACCATGGTCACCGCCTTGATGTTGGAGTTGACCTGCGCGACGTCACCCTGGTCGCTGCCCATGGACGCCGCCGTCGTGGCGCCCGCGACCATGTTGCGCAGGTAGACCGTGACCGGGAACAGGTCCGCGCGGTCGAAGTACAGGAACGCCGAGAACCACGAGTTCCAGTTCGCCACCGCGTAGAACAGGACCATCGTCGCGATCACGGCCTTCGACAGCGGCAGCACGATCCGGAACAGCACCCCGTAGGTGTTGAGGCCGTCGACCGTCGCCGCCTCCTCCAGCTCCTTCGGCATCGCCTCGAAGAACGCCTTCATCACCAGCAGGTTGAACACGCTGATCGCGTTGGGCAGCACGACCGCCCAGATCGTGTTCTTCATGCCCAGCTCGGAGATCAGCACGTAGTTCGGGATCAGTCCGCCGTTGAAGAACATCGTGAACACCGCGATGCCGACGAGCGTGCCGCGCCCCTTCAGGTGGTGCTTGGACAGCACGTACGCGTAGGTCGTCGTCAGCACCAGCGAGATCAGCGTGGCGGTCACCGTGTAGACGACGGTGTTGAGGTAGCTGTTCCAGAAGGCCGAGTCGGAGATGATGACCTCGTAGGTCTTCACGTTGAAGCCCTGCGGCAGCAGGTTCACCCCGCCCGTGCGGATGGCCTGCTCGTCGCTGAACGACTGCGCCACGATGTTGACGAACGGGTAGAGCGTGAGCGCGACGACCACGAGCAGGACGGCGACGTTGACCACGCGGAAGACCCGGTAGCCCCGCGTGTCGCCGACGCGCGTGGGTCGCACGACCGCGGGCTTGGTCACCCGCTCGGCGAGTTCGGTGGGCGGGGTGATCACCACAGGCTCGTCCCCACTGTGCGGCGCGAGATCGCGTTGGCGGACAGGACCAGCGTCAGGCCGATGATCGACTCGAACAGGCCGATCGCCGCGGCGTAGCTGAAGTTGTTCGACACCAGGCCGACCCGGTACAGGTAGGTGGAGATCACGTCGGCCGTCGGGTAGGTCAGCGGGTTGTACAGCAGCAGGATCTTCTCGAAGCCCACCGCCATGAACGTGCCGATGTTGAGGATCAGCAGCGTCACCATCGTCGGCCGGATGCCCGGCAGCGTGATGTGCCACGTCTGCCTCCACCGGTTGGCGCCGTCGATCCGGGCTGCCTCGTAGAGCTGGTCGTCGATGGTCGTCAGCGCGGCGAGGTAGAGGATCGTGCCCCACCCGACGGTCTGCCAGACCTCGGAGGAGACGTAGATCGTGCGGAACCAGTCCGCGTCCTGCGTGAAGGCGATGGGCTCACCGCCGAACGCCCCGATGACCTGGTTGACCGTGCCCTCGACGGAGGTCAGCTGGAGCACCATCCCGGCGACGATCACCAGCGACAGGAAGTGCGGCAGGTACGACACGGTCTGCACGAACTGCTTGAACAGGCGGGAGCGGACCTCGTTGAGCAGCAGGGCCAGCACGACCGGCAGCGGGAAGCAGAACAGCAGCGTCAGCGCGCCCAGGATGAACGTGTTGCCGAACACCTGCCAGAACGTGGGGTCGCTCAGGAAGATCTTGACGTACCGCAGGCCGACCCACGTCTCGCCGAAGAGGTCACCGCCGGGCACGAACCGGCGGAACGCGATCACGTTGCCGACCATGGGTAAGTAGCGGAAGACCAGGAAGAACAGCAGCGGCAGCAGGGCGAGCGAGTAGAGCTGCCAGTCCCTCCGCAGAGCCTTGCGCCACGTGCGCCGGACCCGCTCGGGCGTCCTGCGCGCGGTGGTCCCCTCAGGCTGGACCTCCGGTCCCCTCGTGTCGACGATCATGCGACCACGACCTCCCGCCCGGCCGGGGTCACGGTCACCGCGGTGGTCCGGTCGCGGGTGTGGTCGACCTCGCGCAGCGGGCCGGTGAGCACCAGGTCCACCTCGCCGTGCACGTCGGCGCTGGAGCGGCACACCAGCAGCCGCACCGCGCCGGGCTCGACGACGCGCCGCCCGTCGCGGCCGGTGAACGACGTGACGTCGGCGGGGACGCGGAACACGACCCGCGCTCCGTCGCCCGCCGCCAGCGGAACCCTGGCGTAGCCGACGAGCCGCACGACCGGCCTGGTCACCTGGGCGACGGGGTCGTGCAGGTAGAGCTGCACGACGTCGGCGCCCGCGCGGTCGCCGGGGTTGCGCACCTCCAGCTCCACCTCGACGTGGCCGTCCACGGCCCACGTGGAGCCGGACGCCCGCGGCGGCGACCAGGTGAACGTGCCGTACCCGAGCCCGTGGCCGAAGGGGAACGCGGGCGTCGGGTCGACCGTGGACACCTCGGAGCGCAGTCCGAGCGACGCGGACAGGTAGGTGCCCGGCTGCCCGGAGGCGTCGGCCGGGATGCTCACCGGCAGCCTCCCCGACGGCGACACGGCGCCGGTCAGCACGTCCGCGACGGCCCGGCCGCCGAGCTGGCCGGGGAAGAACGTCTGCACGACCGCGGCGACCTCGTCCGCGAGGTCGCCGATCGCGTACGGCCTGCCGGTGATCAGCAGCAGCACCACCGGGGTCCCGGTCGCCGCGACGGCGCGCACGAGGTCGGCCTGCGCGCCGGGCAGCACGAGTTCCGTCACGTCGCAGCCCTCGCCGGACGTGCCGCCGCCGAACAGCCCGGCCAGGTCGCCGACGGCCACGACGCAGACGTCCGCCTCCCGCGCCACCGCGACGGCCTCGGTGAAGTCGGCCTCGTCGGACCGGACCTCGCAGCCGCGGGCGTGGGCGACCGGGCCGAGCGCGTCACGCAGCGCCGACAGCACGGTCGGGACCTCCAGCCCCAGCGCGGTGCCGGGGTGGCGCACGCCGATGTGCGCGGGGAACGAGTAGCAGCCGAGCAGCGCCATCGGGTCGTCGGCCAGCGGCCCGACGACCGCCACCGCCGCCCCCGCCCGCAGCGGCAGCACGTGGTCGTCGTTCGCCAGCAGCACGACGGATTCCCGCGCCAGCCGCAGCGCGACGTCGCGGGACCGCGGCGTGTCCAGCTCCACCCCGTCGACGTCCTCCGGCAGGGGTGTCCAGTCCGGGTCCAGCAGGCCCAGCTCGACCTTCTGCGCGAGCACGCGCCGCAGCGCGCGGTCCACCACCGCCTCGTCGACGTCACCGCGGTCGACGGCCAGGCGCAGCGGTTCGCCGAAGCACCGCACCGTGGGCAGTTCGACGTCGATGCCCGCGGTCAGCGCGAGCACGGCGGCCTCACCCTCGTCGGCCGCGACGCCGTGCAGCGTTTCGAGGAACTTGACGGCGAAGTAGTCCGACACCACGGTCCCGGTGAACCCCCAGGTGTCGCGCAGGAGCCCGGTGAGCAGGTCTCCGTCGGCGGCGACGGGCATCCCGTCGACCTCGCTGTAGGAGTTCATGACCGACCGCGCGCGGCCGTCGCGCACGGCCATCTCGAACGGCGGCAGCACGACGTCCGCGAGTTCCCGCGCGCCGATCGCCACCGGCGCGAGGTTGCGGCCCGCGCGCGACGCCGAGTACCCGGCGAAGTGCTTGAGCGTGGCGACGATCCCGGCGTCCTCCAGGCCGCGGACGTACGCCGTGCCCACGGTTCCGACGAGGTACGGGTCCTCGCCGATGGTCTCCTCGGTGCGGCCCCAGCGGTAGTCGCGCGTGACGTCCAGGACCGGCGCCAACCCCTGGTGCACCCCCACCGCGCGCATGGACCCGCCGACCAGCCGCGCCATCTCCGCGACCAGGTCGGGGTCGAAGGAGGCGCCCCAGGACAGCGGGGCCGGGTAGGTGGTGGCCCGCCAGGCGGCGAACCCGGTCAGGCACTCCTCGTGCACCAGCGCGGGGATGCCGAACCGGCCCGCCGCCACGACCTGCGCCTGCGAGAGGGCCAGCGACCGCGCGCCCGCCGAGGGCGCCACCGGCCGGGTGCCGAACGGACGGGTGAGCTGGCCGAGGCCGGAGGCGATGACGTCCTGCCACACCACGGGGTCGCCGGTCAGGTCCGACTGGTGCGGGGCGACCTCCCCGCCCTCGGGATCGGCGCCGACCCAGACCCCGACGAGCTGGGCGAGCTTCTCCCTCGGGGTCATCGCGGCGACGAGCGCGTCCACCCGCTCCTGGGCCGGACGGCGAACGTCCCGCCACACGGGTGTCTCGCCGTCGGCGCCCCCGGTCGTCCTGTCCGCCATCGACCAGGCACCTCCCGATCACGTCGTCGTGACAACCCGAAAGTATCGAGGGCATCCCCGATACTTCGGTCCGGTGAAGTGACCGTAGGGGCCTGAACCGAGACCGTCAACAGGCGACCTGGATTTCTCAGAGGAGACTTCCGCAGGTCATCACCCCTGCTCTGTTCATATATGTGACCAGCTACGCCAGAAAGATCACTGGCATCGGACCTCTTTTACCTTTACGCTCCAGCACCGAAACTTTAGGACTACTTCGAGGTGCCGTTATCGACGCAGGACAAGGGGTCAGCATGAGCACGCCGCTCGGAACAGGTGCCGACCCGTCGGACGCGGCCAGCCCGCAGCCCGCGTCCATCGCCTCCATCGCCGCCGAGGCGGGCGTGTCGATCCCCACCGTCTCCAAGGTCCTCAACGGCCGACCGGACGTCGCCGCCGAGACCAGGGCGCGCGTCGAGAGCGTCATCGAGCAGCGGCGCTACCGCCGCCGCCGGGCGCGCGAGTCGTCGCGGCCCGCCCTCATCGACCTGGTGTTCCACGAGATGCACTCGGCGTGGGCCACGGAGATCATCCGCGGCGTGGAGCAGGCCGCGGCGACCGAGCGCGCCGCCGTCGTGCTGTCCGAGCTCGGCGGCGAGCACCGCCCGCGCCGCGAGTGGTTCGACGACCTGCTCACCCGGCGACCGCTCGGCGTCATCCTCGTCCTGGCGGGCCTGGACGAGGAGCAGCGCAACCAGCTCACCACCCGCAACATCCCGTTCGTCGTGCTGGACACGGCGGGTGAGCCGCAGCCGGGCGTCCCCACCGTCGGCTCGGCCAACTGGTCCGGCGGACTGGCGGCCACCCGTCACCTGATCTCGTTGGGGCACAGCAGGATCGCGGTCATCTCCGGCCCCACGACGATGATGTGCAGCAGGGCGAGGGTCGACGGCTACCGCAGCGCGCTGGACGAGGCGAACCTCCCCACCGACCCGGACCTGGTGCGCCACGGCGACTTCTACGTCCACGGCGGCTACGACCACGGCCTGGCGCTGCTGAGCCGCCCCGACCGCCCCACGGCCATCTTCGCGGGTTCGGACTTCCAGGCCCTGGGCGTGATGCGGGCGGCCCGCGAACTCGGCCTGTCCATCCCCGGCGACCTGTCCATCGTCGGCTACGACGACCTGGACGTGACCGAGTGGATCGGCCCGCCCCTCACGACGGTGCGCCAGCCGTTGCGGGACATGGCGACCACCGCCGCCGAGATGGTCTTCACCCTCGCCAGGGGTGAACGCCCGCGCAACGAGCGGATCGACCTGGCCACCGAGCTGATCGTCCGCGAGAGCACGTCCCGACCACCCTCCTAGAAGGACGGACATGGCCCTCTTCGACCTGCCGCTGACCGAGTTGGAGAACTACCGGCCGACGGTGCGCAAGCCGTCGGACCACCTCCACTTCTGGACCACGACCCTCGCCGAGGCCGCCGAGCACGACCCCCTGGTCGGCGTGGTACCGGTGGCCACCGGCCTGTCCCTCGTCACCACCTGGGACGTCACCTTCACCGGCTTCGCGGGCCACCACGTCCGCGCCTGGTACACCCGGCCCGCGGGCACCGAGGGCAGGCGGCTCCCCGTGGTGGTCGAGTACGTCGGCTACGGCCGGGGGCGGGGCCTGCCCGTGGAACGACTGCTCTGGCCCGCCGCCGGTTGTGCACACCTGCTCGTCGACGCCAGGGGCCAGGGCGGCCAGTACGGCAGCGGCGGCGACACACCGGACCCGATCGGCTCGGCCCCGGCCGCTCCGGGCTTCCTCACCCGCGGCATCACCAACCCGAGCACCGCCTACCTGCGCCGCCTGATCACCGACGCCGCCCGCGCCGTGGACGCCGCCGCCGCCCTGCCCGACGTGGACGACACCCGCATCGCCGTGGTGGGCAACAGCCAGGGCGGCGGACTGGCCATCGCGGCGGCGGCCCTCAACCAGCGGACCGCCGCCCTGCTGGCCAGCTCCCCGCTGCTGTGCCACGTGGAGCGCGCCATCACGATCACCGACGCCCACCCCTACGCCGAGATCGTGCAGTACCTGGCCGTGCACCGGGATTCGGCCGACCGGGTCCTGGATTCCCTGTCCTACTTCGACGCGGTCAACTTCGCGGCCCGCACGACCGTCCCGGCCCTGTTCGCCACGGGCCTGCGCGACACCATCTGCCCGCCGTCCGGCGTCTTCGCCGCGTTCAACGCGCTGGGCAACGAGGACAGGGACATCGACGTGTACCCGTTCAACCACCACGAGGGCGGCGAGGCCCACCACCAGACCCACCAGCTCGCCTGGCTCCGCGACCGGTTCGGCACCCCCTGACCGGAACCCGTCACCGGGCACCCGGCCGATCCGCGGCGGTGAGGGCGAGGACCGCCGCCGACCTCTCGGCGTCCAGGAACCGCAGCCCCATGAAGTTGTCGCCCCCGGTGAACCCCGGCAGCGCCCAGATCGCCTCGTAGGGCACCAGCGCGGGCCAGTACCCGCGCAGGCTGTAGACGTTGTCCCAGACGCACTTGCCGGGATCGGGGTTCCACAGGCGCCGCGCGAACGCGGGGTCGCGGAACCGGTACCCGACCTCACCGATCGCCCGCACGTGCTTGCGACCGGTGAGCAGCACGACGTCACCGGCCACCACGGTGTCCATCCGCCTGTCGTGCTTGGCCGTGGCGCCCCAGAACCGCGCGCGGCCCTCCGGGTGCGCGGCCACCAGCCCGGCGAGGTCCGCCGGGTCCAGCAGGTCCGCGTAGGGGGCGTCCGCGAACGGCACGCCCCGGTCCAGGCTCACCGTCCCGTACCGGCGTGCCTCGGGGGTCCCGTAGGACGGCTGGATGAAGACCTGCGCCACGGCCGTCCCCCTCACTCGACGCGTTGCAGCACCACGAGCGACCTGGACGGCAGCGTGACGCGTCCCGACGCGGGGAACGACTCCCCCTCACCGCCCACCTGGCCGGTGGCGGTGTCGACGACGACCCTCCACATCGGACCGTAGCTCTCCTCGGGCAGCGTCACCTCGATGTCCTCGTGGTGGGCGTTGAACGCCAGCAGGAACGAGTCGTCCACCACCCGCACACCCCGCTGGTCCAGGTCCGGGATGCCCTCGCCGTTGAGGAACGCCACGACGCAGCGGCCGAAGTCGTCGCCCCAGTTGTGCTCGGTCATCTCCTCGCCCTCGGGCGTGAACCACGCGATGTCCCGCAGGTCGTCACCACTGCGGATCGGCTTGCCCGCGAAGAACCTCCGCCTGCGCAGCACCGGGTGCTGCTTGCGGAAGGCCGTCAACGCCGCCGTGAACTCGACCAGGTCCTTGTTCTGGTCCGCGAGGCTCCAGTCGACCCAGGAGATCTCCGTGTCCTGGCAGTAGGCGTTGTTGTTGCCGTGCTGCGTGCGGCCGAACTCGTCACCGTGCAGCAGCATCGGCACACCCTGCGACAACAGCGTCGTCGCCAGCAGGTTCCGCC